>JAZNWW010000066.1:0-5130 GCA_045593535.1 Acutalibacteraceae bacterium | reverse complement strand
GAGAATACTTCCATCATCAAAAGCTTCAACTGTTGCACTTTTGCCATTGATTGTCGCTGTAACATTAGTGGCAAACTCAAAATTACCCTTAGGTAATAGGATGATTTTAATGATATAGGTTTTGTTGCCTTCAAACGTTGCGGTAGTGCCCGGGCTAAAATAGGATGAAGCGCTCTTATACCATGCTATACCATTTTTGTAAATACGAGTAGAGCTGCCAAACGCACCATTGTCACTATAATATCCTCGCCCATCAATCGCATCATATGCGGGCTTCTCTCCTTCTTTAGGGGCAGTCACCGTCAGAGTAAGCTGGGTAATACTCTCCTCTTTTGCCGCAAAAACTGTAGCAGATGGTATTAGGCAAAAAATCATAACTACTGCCAATACTAAAGACATACATTTTTTCATAAAATTCTCTCCTTTTTGATTTTATTGACCGCACAACATTTTCGTGGTACAATAATTATTACAAGAACTGTTCTTGCGGTATTATTATAATTGTTTTTATTCTTTTTGTCCCCATACTAAAAGTATGGGAAATGGGTTTTTGAAAAAATTAGGGTTAAAGGAGAAGAAAATGAGGAAGTTGTTTTTAGGCACACCTTTCCTTTTGTTTTTAATGTTAGCACTAAACGGATGCGGTGCCGTTGGCGATAAAAACACAAGTCTCACCATCATTTATTCGGCAGCCGCAATATTGTCCCTTTTGTTACTGATTGGCTGCTGCCTTGTGGTACGCAAAACGAAGGCGTGGTTTGTTTTGCTCTTTTCATCTGTGCTTGTGGTAAACATCGGCTATACATTTTTGGCGATGTCCACAAGTCTTGCTATGGCACTGTGGGCAAACAGGGTGGCATATCTGGGTTCGGTGTTTTTACCGCTTGCTATGCTAATGATAATTTTAGATGCCACAAACACGAGATGCCCAAAATTTTTACATTGCGCCTTGTGTACATTATCGCTAATTGTGTTCTTGATTACCGCAAGTGCGGGAATACTTCCGATATATTATAAAGATGTTTCCTTTGCGGTGATAAACGGTGTATCCTCACTTGTCAAGGTTTACGGACCGCTTCATCCCTTTTATCTTGTATATCTGCTTGGTTACTTTGCCGCTATGGTTATGGTGATTTTCCGTGCAAAAATCAAGAAAACAATAGAAAGCACTTCACACGCTGTTATTATTGCCATTGCGGTGTTTGTGAATATCGGTGTTTGGTTTATCGAACAATTAGTAAGCATTGATTTCGAAATGCTTTCCATTTCTTATATCATCAGCGAGCTTTTCCTGCTTGGTGTACACCTTGTTATGAATGACTATCAGCGGATGAAAAAAATCGTAAAGCAAGTAGAATCGGTACAAAGCTACTCAGCAGAGGAAAGCTGTGTGTCCGACTTTATGCTCGAAAAGCCGATGGCAAGCGAAGCTATTTCTCCCGAATGTATTGAGATTTTTATGTCGGGACTGAAGGCACTGACCCCGACAGAGAAAACAATTTATAATGCTCATATTGCAAGGGTCACTACTAAGGAGATTATGGCAAATATGAACATCAAGGAATCCACATTAAAGTATCACAACCGAAATCTTTACGGAAAGCTTGGGGTTTCCTCCCGCAAAGAGTTGCTCGAAATACATAAACAATTAAAATCTGTGAAAGCCGCTTTAAAAGAAGCCGATACTTTCTTGCCGTTCACCTGATTTCAAAAAACAGATTTGCCTTCCAATATAAAAAGAAAAAAGCCGTGAAATTCACGGCTTTTATTTATCCCATTTGTTAACTGCATCGATTCTTTTTTCAAGTTCTTTTATCAGTATCTCGGAATCTTTTTGCGAATTTCGTTTTTCTTTCTCGATAATAGACAGTTCATAAGCCAAAAACGCAAAACAAAAAAGCATAATCACAAGTGCGAAAATTCCCTGCGAAAAAACAATAGCCAATATAGCAACTATTATATCCAATATAGTAGTAAAGAGCTTATAAAAATTATTATATGTACTGTATGATGTATAAAAGGTTACGAATGTTTTGCCCTCCTGCTCAATAACCTCACCCCAAAGTTCAGTAGAATTCCTATTTCGCTCGTGTTTGCTCGGCGGATTTGCGATAGTGATTTTCCCTTTTTTAGAGCAGTAAAACTGAATCAGGTGTTCATCTTCGCATACTCTTTCCCTGCAAACACCCTGCATCTGCATCAGCTTATCTATTGCATCTGTCTTTGTAGTGAAAATTTCATATTTACCTTGGTTTAATTTCTTCACATCTTCACCGCCTTGAACACATGATAGCATATCTGTAAAAAATATACAATATAAATTTAATGAGTGGTATTAAGTAAAACCCCGAACGCTCTCGCGTCGGGGTTTTGTCTCTTTGCGTAGTTTTGTTATAAACATCTAATAGATTGCTTTAATATCCGTTAGCTGTCACACCGTAAACAGCCTCTTCGTTTGTAAAACCTTCATACTCAAGTTGTTCAATAAGACCGTCTCTCGAAAAAGCCATTGTGTCAAGATAGGATTCCGCCTTCTTTGCAGCTTGTTCTTTCCAATCGGCACCGCAATTATCAACGGCAAATGTAGCATCTTCGTTTGAATATCCTTCAAACTCAAGTTGCTCGATAAGTCCTTCTCTTGAAAATGCCATTGTATCAAGATAGGATTCTGCTTTTCTTAAAGCATTTTTCTGTCCGGTTGTCATATTGTCATTTTCTTCGGTTGCAATAGAGCTAACTTTTGAGCTGTCGTTACTTTCACTTGAAAAAGAGCTTGTATCACAACCAACCATAGCAAAGACAAAAACCATAACCAATAAAACTGACAAAAACTTCTTCATAATTTTTTCTCTCCTTAATTAAGATAACCTTATTATATGACATACTGTCATATTTGTCAATAATAAATTATGACATAATGTCATTAGAGGTGGTTGTGTGAAAAACAATTTAAAGTTATTGCGAAAAAATAAGGGTTATACTCAAATTGCCGTGCAGATGAAAACAGGCATTGAACAGGCTTTGCTTTCTAAATTCGAAAACGGTGAACGCGTTCCTCCGACCGAAACCTTGATTAAACTTGCAGATTTTTATAATGTTAGTATCGACTATATACTCTGCCGAACCCAAAATCCCAATATACAAAAATAAGCCGTGAACGCTTGTTTTATAGCATAAAAGCAAACATAAATCAATGCGGAGCATTGTATATCATCAATTCCGCAGGAATTGCATATCATCAAAACTTTAGTTTTGTATATCATCAAGCCGACAAATTTTTAATACACACCTAAAGGTGTGATGATATACGCCGCACTTGTGCGGCATTGATATACACGACTGGGTCGTGATGATATACCAGTGCTTTCGCAATGGATAAAAAAGAACGAAGTTTACACTTCGTTCTTTTGGGGGAACCGGTCTTAAAACCTGATTTTCTTTATTTTTTCTTTATTGTTACCTTTGCACCCACTTCAATACCGTATGTATCGCAAAATCTTTGATTGTAAATGCAAATGTTAATATTGTGGTCTTCTTTATTAAAAAAACAGTTGAAGTTTCCCATCTTCTTCTATTAGTTTCTCAACAAATGGAATTTCTTGACTAAAATCACCAACTGTAACTAAAACCGTATCTCCAATTTTAATATTTTCCATCAATTTTTGAGGCATAATATCAAGTTCTGCGTTGCCATAGGTAGATTCACGAAAAACACTGCCCTTGACCGTTGTATCAGAACAAGCACAAAGAGAAAACAACAGTATAAAAATAACAATTATTGAAATAAACCTTTTCATCATATCACCGCCTCAAATGTATTATAGCATAAAAGCGAAGACAAATCAATGCGGAGCATTGAATATGATACGTGGCGAAGCCACACCGAAATTATTCATTATTCATCAGCGAAGCGACTTCAATATTCATTATTCATTCGAAAATCCGTTCCTTTTTAATGAATAATGAATGATGAAAAATGAATAGTGAATAATACAAACAAAAATCCGTCCTCTTGCGAGAACGGATTTTCGTTTGGCGCCCCAAACAGGACTCGAACCTGTGACACTGCGGTTAACAGCCGCATGCTCTACCGACTGAGCTATTAGGGCAAAAATGTTGGCATCTACTTATTTTCCCGGGCAGCTTCCCGCCAAGTATCTTCAGCGCAAATGAGCTTAACTTCCGTGTTCGGTATGGGAACGGGTGGACCCTCATCGCAATAAACACCAACTAAATTTGTGTGCCATACGGCACTATATATCAAACAACTTTCGTTGTTTAATAACATATTAAGTTTTAAAAAAATGGTGACCCGTACGAGATTCGAACTCGTGTTGCCGGCGTGAGAGGCCGGAGTCTTAGGCCACTTGACCAACGGGCCATTTTTACCGTTAGCATCAGCAGACACCAGTAAAAAAAGTGGTGCACCATCAGGGACTCGAACCCGGGACACCCTGATTAAGAGTCAGGTGCTCTACCAACTGAGCTAATGGTGCATAGGGGGGAGCTTATCTTGGCAAGCTCCGCTCCATGTGCTGGAGCGGGTGATGGGAATCGAACCCACGTAGCCAGCTTGGAAGGCTGGAGCTCTGCCATTGAGCTACACCCGCAATTGGAGCGGTAGACGAGGCTCGGACTCGCGACCTCCACCTTGGCAAGGTGGCGCTCTACCAACTGAGCTACTACCGCAGAAAAAGGGGATTGAGGGGAAGTGATACTGGTGCGGACGAAGAGACTTGAACTCTTACGCCTCTCGGCACCAGATCCTAAGTCTGGCGCGTCTGCCATTCCGCCACGCCCGCGGATGCCCCACAAAGGGTGGTGACCCATCGGGGACTCGAACCCCGGACACCTTGATTAAAAGTCAAGTGCTCTACCACCTGAGCTAATGGGTCAAAGTGGCTGGGGTGGCAGGGATCGAACCTACGAATGAGGGAGTCAAAGTCCCTTGCCTTACCGCTTGGCTACACCCCAACGTGATTGCGCATTGGGCGCTAAAAGTGGGGTGGGTGGTGGGATTCGAACCCACGACCTCCAGAGCCACAATCTGGCGCTCTAACCAACTGAACTACACCCACCATGAGCGGATTGGCGCGCCTGAAGGGATTCGAACCCCTGACCCACGGCTTA
>JAZNWW010000065.1:0-12318 GCA_045593535.1 Acutalibacteraceae bacterium | reverse complement strand
CCACTCTTTAAAAAGCGTGTCCGTTTTGCACCCTTTTTTTATTTGCAGGAAGAACAGCAATTATTGTCTATATTTGCAGGTCTTGGAGGAAAAAAGTCATCGAAGGGGAAATTGATTTTTCTGAAGGCATCGCAGGGCTCGGTTTCATCTATTGTATCAGAGCAGGTTTTTTCAGGAATACAGTAGTCGAAAACAGGCACTAACATTTGGACATTTCTGATAAGCTGAACGATTGAGAAAAGACCGAGAGAAACGAAAACAGTCGGTGTGCCTTCGGGCAAATCGGTACAGATATTTCCGCCCAAAATATCACAAATACATTGTGGTAAGCAACAGATGTTTTCATAGCAATCTCTGACACATTTAAGCTTTGCACTAAGCGGTACGGGGTCAACTACACCGACTACACATTTGGGCGAGTTTGTGGTTCTGTTTGTAATGCTTTGTGCGGTACAATCACAGTTAACGGTATTTGAGAATAGTTTTACACTACCGTCTCCACCGTATAAAATTACTTTTTTCGAGTAGCTTGCAACACCGGTTGCCGAAGTGGGACAGGGATTTTGCGCTGTAAAGACATCAAAGGTCAAGAGGAAATAAAAGGTGATGTCGCAAGAAAAAAAGCCTTTGTTGAAGTTTACGGGCGTTACTTCCACATTTGTATTAAGTACTTCAGCACAGCGTAATCTTACGCTTGAAGCAGTGTTGATAACTTCCTGTGCATCGCTTTTAAAGAAAACCCGAAGATCCTCGAGGCAATCTTTTTGACAACATCTAACACTTTATATACAGTAGGGTACAAAATTTACAGGATTTATAAATTCCTGAAATTTAGGGTTATTAGGAATTGGTTGGGAGCCCAACCTTTTTCTTTGTAGTAAGTGCCGGATTCGATGATTTCCTTTAGTAGCTTATTACGTTCCGGGGGAGCGGAGTCCCAATAAAGCTTTAAGACGTTCTCGAACTTCTTAATTGTTTCGGTTAGAGAGGTTGCCTCTAGTTGTTGCTGCTTATTTAGTGTCTCTTGCAATTCTTTCTCGAGGGTAACAGTACGTTCTGCAATTATATTAGAACGCTCCATATAGGTATCTATATCATAAACGCCACGTTCTAAAAAATCATGCAGGTTTGCTTTTTGGCTTTGAAGTGTTGCGATTTCTTTTTCGATTCCATTTATAACAGATGAATAATTAAAAGTAGATTTTTGTTTTTTAGCAATTACTTTAAGTTCTTCGAGTTTTTCTTCAATATTTTGAATGATTTTAAGTTCTACACGGTCAAGACGAGAAGAGGGAATACAACCCTTAGTTTGACACAAAAGCGTATCTGATTGAAATTTACGGTCCTTTGGATAACTGCGTCTTTGCATTGAATAACCGCAGTTTGCACATTTGAGTATGCCGGCAATAGGATTATTTATTGTGCCATCATTAAAGGGCTTGTGATAACGTGATTTTAAAATTTTTTGTACCTTATTGAAGGTTTCGGTATCGATAATTGGCGGGTGCTTGCCATCTACAATAATCCATTTTTCCGGGTCATGATAAACAGTGGTTAATTTACCATTTTTCATAGTACGGCTTTTTTTGTTGAAGACAATTTTACCGATATAGGTTTGATTTTTGAGTATCGAGACAATAGTAGTTCTATTGAATTGTTTTCCATGGTGCGGATGAGCTCCCATAGCATTTATTGTACGTGCTATTGTGTGAGCTCCCGTACCATTTTCATATAAGTCGAACATCATACGAACGAATTTTGCCTCGTCCTCGTAAATTTCAAGGGAAGGTGATTTGTCAATAATGGCTCTTTTATATCCGTAAGGCGGTTCCCAAAGGTGACTGCCCTCTTTGACACTTTTAATTGTACCGTCACGAAGTCGGCGCTTTATGCTTTTAAGTTCTTGACGTGCAAAGAAGCTTTTAAATTCGGCATAGTCTTCATCACGCTCGTTGTTAAGGTCTAACACTTCACGTGGAGTGATTATTTTTATATCATTTTGCTTTAAGGTTTCGAGGATGAGACCCTGTTCTGAAGCGGAACCACGACCTAAACGCTCCATATCCTTTACAAGCACTGCATCAAAAAGTCCTTGTTCTGCATCGGCAAGAAGCTCTAACATTTGAGGTCTCATATAAAGCTTGTCGCCGGAAACGACTTCTTCGTAAATCTTGACAATAACCATTGTAGGTTGCTTTGCGGCAAATTCTAGAAGGGTCTCTTTATGTCGGCGCAGAGTTTCTTCGATAGATTCATCTAACTCATCAGCACGTGATTTACGTAAGTATATGGCAGTGTTCATAGTGTGGCTCCTTTCTTTTTAATTGATAATTCGTAATGCGTAATTGGAATCCCTCAGTCAAAACCTGCGGTTTTGCCAGCTCCCTTTAGGCAAGGGAGCCTTGGTTTTGCACGTTTTAGGGCAAGGGGAGTTTTAGTCTTCGCTAAGTCCCCAAATGTAAACACCGGCAAATATCCAAATCGCATTGGTAATGATTTGCTGATAATTGCTTGTTCCTCTAAACAGTCCGATGATATTATAAACGACTAAAATCGCATGTAAAACAATTACAATACAAGCAATGATTTTAAATGCAGTGGCGGCTGCTTTGTGATTTTTAAAACAAACGAGATTAACTGTTATTTGTAATAAAAATACAGAAATAAGAACAGCGGGAAGATATATTGCACCGGAAATCATACGGAATTGAGCATATCCATCATCAAGATATTTAGGAACATAAGTAACAAGATTTAAAAGAAAATTTAAAATCGGGATTTTTGCTAAATAATATAATATTAAAGTGAAAATGACAACCAAAACTGATGTGACAAAGAAAAACAATGCAGAACCTAAAATAACCGAGCCTGCACATTGTAAAAAGTGTATAACTCCCGAAAAATCGTTTTTTGTTCTTTTAGGCTTGGGAAAAGGATATGTTCCGTTTACATAATTCATATGTTCTTCTTCGATTGCTTTAAATTCATCGAGTGAAATCCTATGTTCCCGGAAGTCTTCAAGTGCATTAAAATATTTCTCAATTGGATTGGTGGTCACATCATCTTCATCTAAAAATTGATTTACGTATGGTTGGTTCTTGCTAATTTTAATCAACCCCTTTTATTGAGTAAGAAGTGGAACAGTGTATAGGTGCGTTCCCTGCAAAAGAAAAAAGCACTTGAAAAAATCAAGTGCCTTGTTTTTTGGATTGATGGCAGGCGGCGTATCTGCATCTCAGGTACTCGTTACCGAGTGTGTCGGGAGCCTTTCCGACCTCAACAATCCATTATTAAACTATGTCCTTCGACACTTGTATTATACATTATGGTTTAAAGTTTGTCAATAGACAATTTTTTAATAAGACCTTTTCGGAGTCTGCGCTGAATTTTGTCATTTGTAATATCGTAAATTGAAGCAACATAAAAATAGTCTTTTGAGGTATCTAACTTTACAGCAACCATTATACTTTTATCAAGAATTTTTATAAATTCAAGTGCGTTATTTGACTTAACGCCTATATAGTCCGGTTTTTCAATTATTTCTTTGGTTTTATTAAGATACTCAACACAGTTAGGATGTCTTGATTCGATATGTTGTTTTAAACCTGCAGATTGATAAATCGGAAATAAGGGGAGTTCAGTATTTAAAATATTATTTAATTTTTTGGTAATTTCGCTTATCTTATTTTGCTTACTCATTCTTGAGGTCCTTTTTCTTTTTCGAGTCGGGAGCGGCAACGGGTACAAAGACGGTCCTTGCCGCAAGTATCAATCTCGGAACTTGAAATGTTTTTTGAATTTTTAATATATGAACAGTCGGGATAGAGGTGGTAAACCTCGCCACCGGCTGTAAAATAACAAATTTGTTTATCGGATATGGTGTTATCTGGCAAAACATCGCCTGTTGGTTGTGAAACGGGAACGGTTGTTTGCGAGTAGACTAAATTTATATATGAAAATATACAAACAATACTAATTATAATAAGTAAAATACAAAGTATAAAAATGGTAACGTTTGATTTACTAAAATAATTAGAAGTTAAAAGATAGTTTGCAAATTTATTAGCTTCCGCTTCCTGCTGTTCAGTGGGAGCGGTTGTATTTTTGTGCAATACAACATGTCCGATTTCGTGCGCCAAGGCAAAGGTCTGCTTTTGGACTGACTGTTTATCATCAATAAAAATAAGAACGTTTCCGTTTTCATCAACAACAGTTAGTGCTGCGGCGGTTTTTGATTTTCGGATAAGAGAGTAAGCTACCATAACAGATTGCGCTTTTGAATAAAAGTAAACAGCATATCCGTTACGCCGGGCGACCTTAATAAGTCTACCTAAAGTGAGTTTGCCTTTTGTGAGATGGTTTTCAATTTTGAATTTTTCAACTGAATGCTGTATATAGTTCATTTTGCATTCCTCCTTTATTAAAGGATAAAGGTGGAAATACAAAAAATAAATACTTTTATTTCATCATTTCGACAAATTCCGCTATTTTTTTCAGTTTCTCGGGTGGCATATCCCGAAGTAATAATATAAGGTCGGAAAGTTCCTCGTAATTGTCATCTCTTACGGAAGCTGTTTCGGTTTCGTCACCCTCCATAGCAAATACAGTGCGCTCCATTGTTTTGGGAGCGTTATTTTTTTGTATGGGAATGTTGTCGTTTTTTAAGTAATCAACCGAAATTCCAAAGAAATCCGCAATTTTTATCATAGTAGCATTTCGTGGTAATGAGCCATTAGCCCATTTAGTTGCTATTGCATTAGAAAGTCCTAATTTTAGACAAACGGCAGTCGGTGACAGTTCTTTTTCATTACACAAATTTAAAAATTTTTCCCAAAACATAGATTCACCTCATTTTATACAAAAAGTTAGCAAAGTTATTGTGCGGTTTTTACAAAGTTATAAAAGTTAGCAAAAATCCGTTGACATAGTTAGCAAAGTTAGTTATAATGCAACTATGGTAACACTTCATTTTGAGTATAACACAACATTAAGGATTTTGCAAGGAGGGAAGTATGGAGAACTTTAAATGTAAGATACCGAAAGATTTAAAGCGGCTTGCAAATAAAGTTTATTTAGGAGAGCGGCTTTTAGATGATGTTTTGGATGCGATGTTTAAAAATGAAGTTTCAGAAAAAATAAAAAAAGCAGTAAAAGAAAACGCTCCCATTATTATTTTTGATGAGAGCGGAAAAGGCGGAGATGGTTTATTATATCGTGCGCTTAAGAACGAAGGTGTTACTACTGTGAAAAATTACGGTTTAATGAAAACATTTGAACCGATGAACGAGAATATGGCTTATTTTGCAATTTTCTTAATAGAGGAGGTTAGCTTTAATTCCAACCTTTACGAAAACACTCAATAAAGGGTGACGAGGAAGACACATTGAAGAAAACATTATCATCTTTTACTTTTGCCTTATAGCCTTTGTCTATAAATGCGAGTATTAAATCGTGTTCGGAAATCGGAAAATATTCGCGCGTAAAATTTAGGGAAATAGTTTTAGCAGAAATCCCGTAGTTGATTTCATCCTGTTTAGTACACAAAGTCGTGAACCAACTTTCTAAAAATGATTTGCGATTTTGGGGAGTATCTTCGTTATAAATGATTCTATACATAAAAAATTCCCTTTCAAAAATTAACTGTGGTAACAATTATAACATAATTTTTATAAAAATCAACAAAAGAAGGTGATGAAATGTCAATAGGGAATACGATAGCCCAAAAGCGAAAGGCAAGAGATATGACGCAGGACACTTTAGCGGAGGCGGTTAATATCAGTCGCTCTATGATAGCACAAATTGAAAGAGGCTCTAAAGTGCCGACAGTGGTATTAGCTAAGGAAATTGCGGATGTGTTTAACTGCAAAGTCGATGACCTTTTGCGTGAATAAAAGGCACGACTGTGAATTAAATTCATATAAGAGGGAGGTGAGGAAAAGTGACGATTAAGATAAACGGTAGTGCAAAAGAAATAACCGCTCTTGTACTCGGAATACAAGAACGGTTAAATATCAAAGATTTTACACCCACTGACAGTGATGATGTCAGTTGCAGTGACCCATCAGTTGAAGATTGAATTTTTGCAAAGAGGGAAGTGAGGAAAATGTGTGAGGAAAAGAACGTCAGTCAGTATTTTGATATTAAAAAGAAAAATGTTATTGCTTCGATGACGGTTTCGTATTTATTAGCAAAAATGCAAACAGCTACACCGAAAGAAGCGGTGAGGCTATCTGTAGAGTTGAGAAAATGGCATAGAAAGAAGTTAAGAAAATGGATGAAAAGAAGAAGCTTTGTGGAGAAGCGGTCAGAGAAATTATAAAAATATTTGCAGGCAAAGGGCTTAACCACAAAGAAGCGCAAGAGGTCTTGGGGGCTGCAGCTCTTCATTTAAGAAATGTAACCGACAGAATTCATGTTGAAGATACTTCGGCCGAGATAAACACCAATTTTATAAATTGTAATTTTTAAAAGGAGATATAAAAGGAAATGACAAGAGAAAAGGCAAATGAAATTTTGGAAAAATCGCTCGAAAAATTAGAGGAGCAGTTAGATACTGCACAGGGTTCTGATTTGGCGGCGGTGAGCGGTGCTATATGCCAAACTTATAGCATTATGCACGGTGTCGGTGCATTTGAGGAGAGTGTTTTTGAATCGGATAGTAATGGTGAGCCTGTCAGTTAATAGGACAGCCGGGGCAAAACATAAAATAACTTGGAAGGGGGAGCGGTTATGAGTGTTCCGAAAGAGCTTTTATACATACTTGATATTGTGAAAAACAGGGAAGTTGTTGAAAAAATGCTTGATGTCCCCGAAGGGTACCGGGTTGTGAAGATTACCGATGAATTTTTAAGCGGCGGGCCTGTAATTATATCAAAAGAAAAAATCGTCAGTGAAAAGGAACGTAAGCTTTGCCGCGAACGTGCCAATGAAGTATTTTATGATGTTGCTGTTAAAACCTCCAAAAAATTAGGATTTGTAGGGAATTAGTTAAAAAGGTGGAAGTGATGTAGATGTCGGAAAACGTGAAGGTTAAATTAGCACCGGGTACGGTAGCGTTTATTGCAAGGCAGATTTTGGCGATGCGTTCGGAAATAGAAAAGTTTTACGAGGATCCGAAAAATGTTGAGGGCTTTCGGAGGTGGCATATTGAGAAATATGGATGTGAGCCTGATGGATAGAGATAATTTTAAAAGCAGAGTTGGTCTCTCCCTCCGTCGCCTATGGGCGACACCTCCCTCATCAGATGGAGGCTATAAAAAAATACACTCGGCGAGGAACCGAGTGTATTAAAGGAATGACGTGAGAACGTCAAAGTCAAATGTTGTAAGGCGTGTGAACCTTACATTGTTATTTTAACACAAAAAAAGGAGAATGTCAAATGTTGATTCATTTAGAAGGATTAGCGTGTTTGGTTGTAGTCGTTATTTTGGTTTTAGTTTTCGGATTCGCCTGTATGGCGCATGCAAAGCATTTCGAGTTGGAGGCTGAAAATGAGCAGCTTAAACTTGAGAATCGTGCGCTGATAAATAAAAATTATTGTTTAGAAATGCGTGAGATAAATAATGGAGGTAATAAAAATGGCTAAAACACTTAAAGATAATATAAATTCAGAAGAAATTACAAATGATGAAAAAGGTCTTATTTACATAAAAATTGAAAAGTTATTTCATCATCCGGACAACCCTCGCAAACATTTAGGCGAGTTAGGAGAACTTAGCGAAAGTATAAAGAAAAATGGTATATTGCAAAATCTTACGGTAGTACCGAGTGACACCGGGTATTTTGTTGTAATCGGTAACCGCAGGCTTGAAGCTGCAAAGCTTGCAGGGTTAAAAGAATTGCCATGTGTTATTGCTTCACTCTCGTATAAAGAGCAAATCAGCACAATGCTTGTTGAAAATATGCAAAGAAGTGATTTAACACCTTATGAGCAAGCCCAGGGATTTCAAATGATGCTCGATTTCGGCGATTCGGTTGAGGTTATCGCCGAAAAGTCAGGCTTTTCTGAATCTACAGTTCGCCGCAGAGTTAAGCTGCTTGAATTGGATGAGGACAAGTTTAAAGCTTCGGAAGCGAGAAATGTTTCAATGTTTGAGTATATGGAGCTTGACAAAATTAAAGACATCGAGCTTCGTAATGAGATACTTGAGTATGCCGGTACCGAAAACTTCAATTATAAATTGAAACAAGCACTTGATAAGGAAAAAAAGGAAGCCAAAAGAGCGGAAAATATGGAGATATTAGACTCTTTTGCTAAAAAGGTTGATAGTACAAAAGGTTATGACGTTGTAAGAAGATATTACGGCCTTGGGTATGATGATTTAAAAAAGCCGGAAGACTGCGATACTGTCGAGTATTTTTACTCTTGTGATGACTGGGGCGGTGTGAATTTACTTGTCAAAGTTTCAAAGAAAACAAAAGAGGAAACCGAAGAGGAAAAACAGCGCAAAGAACAGGAGCGACTTCGCAGAGAAAGAGAAGGTGCTATTGGCGATATATCAAAAAGGATGTTTGAATTGCGCCGAGAATTTATAGATACGGTTTCATCAGCAACTGTTAAAAAATATTTTAATGAAATAGTTGCTTATTGGATGAAGGAATCTATATGTGACACAACAGGCAATGATGGTGATGAAGTTGTCGAAGCTTTTGGTATAGAAGTTGATGAAGATGAAGAATATTGGTTTGACAAGCTCGAAGTTTTAAGTGTTGTTAAAAAGTCTCCCGAAAAAGCATTTTTAAAACTTATATATTTAAATTGTGATGACTTATACAAAAGATATAACGATTGGCACTACGATTATGAGAAAAATCCAAGCCTTGACCGTTTATATGAATTACTTACTTTGCTTGGGTACGAAATGTCTGATGAGGAAAAAGCTATGCAAAATGGTACACATAAGCTTTTTGAGAAGTAAAAAGGTGAGTAATTGAAAATGAAGGTAATAGTAAAGACAACGTGCGGTAAGGCGAGGTTTGAGGAAATTGAAAACGATTTGAAGGTACTGCAGGAAAAAGTTTGTGGTCGGATAGAAACACATACTCTTTGCAATGACTTGGTTATTATTTGCAACGCCGAAGGGCGAACTCGTCGTATGGGGTTTAACTGCAGGCTTTTCGGGCTTGATTTTTACGGGCCGGTTATCATTGCCGGTGTTAAAGGTGAAAATTTTTCCGATATACCGCTTGAGGAGGATAAGGCAAGAGAGATTTTTGGGAGCGGGATGTTTTAGGATGAGTATAGTGAAATGTAATTGGAGCGGTGGAAAAGATAGCACTTGTGCTGTTCAACTTCATTTGTCAAGAGAAGACCATTGTATTGTATGTTGCTATATTCCTATGTTCACTAACGAAATACCTTTGATTCTTAAACAGCATTATGATTTTATTTTACAAACTGCCGAACGTTTTAAAAACGCGGGAGCGGAAGTACATATAACATCCGGAATGACTTATGTTGAATATGTAACTAAAATTGCAACAAAAGGAAAACACAAAGGCAAACCGTTTGGCTTTCCTTGTTTTGTTAGAGGTCAATGTGGATTTAAAAGGGACAGTAAAGAAAAAGCACTTAAGAAAATAGATGATTTAATTATGTCACCGTACGATTATGAGGAAATCGGTATTGCTTATGACGAAAAAGATAGATGGGGTCAATTAAACGAAAAAAAGAGGTCAATTTTAGTTGAAACTAAAAAAACAGAACTTGATGCAAAAAACCATTGCATTATCAACGGTTTGTACTCGCCACATTATGATAAATACAAAAGAGATGGTTGTGTTCTTTGCTTTAATGCCAAAGCAAGTGAAAGAAAAGAATGGTTTGAGCAATATCCGGAAGCTTTTTTGATACTTTTAGATTTACAGGATTATATAAAAGCTGAAAAACCAGGATTTTTTCCATTGCGAAAACACAAATGGTTTATTGAAGAAGACCTGCAAATGCACATGTTCGATAAAGGTCAAAGGTTTATTATAAATTAAAGGAGTGATGATGTGAGCGTTAAGGATTTATACCGGGCTTTTGTTGAAGGGAAGCGGGTGAAAGGGAAACGTAAAATTTTCTCGCCGGACACTGCCAAAGAGTTAAATATAAAACCGTATTATGAAGGCAAGGTGAAAAGCGTGGTTTTTAGCAAAGATGATAACGGTGACGTTATTTGTCGAGGAATGATTGAAGGAAATTCACATTGGGGTGGAGCTTCATTTTTGGTGGAGGAGATATTTTTAATTGATGGTGCGTAATGCGTAATTAGAATCCCTTAGGAAAGCGGAACGGCACACAGGCGCGTTCCCTGCGAGACAAAAATTATATTTGATTTTGGAGGAATAAAAAATGGAAATGGCAGTTTGTAAATATTGTGGACAGGTTTCAAGTTTTGAAGTGCCTGAAGGTGCTACACGTGAGGAAGCATTGGAAATTGGAACGATGCATTGTAGCTGTCCTCCGGCACGGACTTACCAGGAAATGCAGGAAAAAGTTGAAATTGCAAAAGCGGAACTATCGGAAATGTTGCTTTCTGATGATGAAGCACGCAACCTGAAGGCAGTTGACCCCGCCATATTCGATTTATTGTCGGGGGGTATAGAGCTTATGGCTAAAGATAAGATTTTTAAAATCAACGTTGGTCTTTCCTCGGGTGGTACCGTTGAAATTAAGGCGGGTGCCGGAGGCAAGATTTCTCTCAAGCGCTCGATGGCGCTTACAAATAAACGTGAGGTGTGAGTAGATGAAAGCGGTTTTAATAAGCATGCAACCGAAGTGGTGTGAACTTATAGCAAACGGTAAAAAGACGGTTGATGTTAGAAAGGCAAAGCCAAAACTTGAAACACCTTTTAAGGTTTATATCTATTGCACGAAAGGCAAGCCAACATTGGGAAGATGTTTAAAAGATAATAGTTTAAAAGTAACCCAAGAAATCGATTTTGATAATTACAATAAAGATACTTTGTTTCGGGCAAATGGGAAAGTCATAGGCGAGTTTGTGTGTAATGAAATACAAAAAGAAAGACCAAAAAGCCTTTATGCAAGCCACAAAATAGCGGTCAATTCTTGTGTCTCTATTAAAGAACTTATTGATTATGCAGGCGAAAAGGAATTTATATATTTTTGGAACATATCAAACCTTGCAATCTATGACAAGCCAAAAGAGTTAAACAATTTTTATGTTCCTGTTAAAGATTATTGGGAAACATACGACCCAAGCAATTATATAAATGGTTGTTGGCAAAAGCCATTACAAAAACCACCACAGAGTTGGTGCTATGTAGAAAGTGAGTAAAAGGAATGAAGAGTAAGGCACATTCCTTTTACACTTCGGTAGCAAGTTTTTTCATGCAATATTTGGATATTCCTGAAACTCTTTTTGAAACAAAAGGAATTTTAACTAAGACAGGCACACAAGCGTGTGCTAAATACCTTATTGAAAAAGGTGTGTTTATCAATGAAAAGGATATGAAAACACAGGCTTTTGAAGATTATAGGATTATATTACCCGACTGGGTGTTTGAAGGAGTGATATTGAATGGCCAATAAATACACAGGAAAAATTATAACTTCAAAAGATGGCATAAAAGGTAAGTGCATTGGATATATGCCAAAAACAAAAGGGGTCATTATACAGCACGATAAAGGCGGTAGAATTGAATATATAAGAGAGAAGGATATTATAAATGACAAGTGATAGAGATAGGCTGATAGAGTTACACAAGCAAGCATTTGAACATTTGCTTGAAACGGGGAAAGAATTTTCTCACGAAAACTATGCCGACTACCTTTTAGCAAACGGTGTTATAGTACCGCCCAAAACAGGGAAGGGTGATATATCAGATGGATATCATACTTTTAATGAGTTATATCATCATAGAGCAATTTTATTTAGTGTGATTTGCAATGTATTTAAAGAGAAAGCTTGGAAATCCCAAAAACATGATACAGGTGATATGTATGACGGAATGTTCATAGTTGGAATAGAAACACCACAAGGACAAGCAACGTATCATTATAATATTGAACCTTATTGGGATATGTTTAAAGTGAAAGAGTTGCCTAAAGCTCCAACGTGGGACGGGCACACGCCTGAAGAAGCTCTAAAAAGAATTGGTTCGTTGCAAAACGATAATGTTATAGTACCGCCTTGTAAGGTGGGAGAAAAAGCATATTTTGTTTTGGAATTTGATGATGAATGGCAAATATGTGAAGAAACGGTTGTTGATTTTTCGACAAAGGGATTTTATTACAGTGAATATACGGACGGCCATGGAGCGCAAATATTAGTGCCTTATGATGAAATAGGCGAAAATGTTTTCTTTGATAAA
>JAZNWW010000064.1:0-2345 GCA_045593535.1 Acutalibacteraceae bacterium | reverse complement strand
CATCAAGCTCCGGCCTCTTTTTTTTACCGTAAAGCGCAGGTGCTTTTCGGAGCGTTAAAAACAAAAAGCTGTTTGAGCGATAGCGAGTTCTTTTTGTTTAGCGGAGAAAACCACCGGAGTAGGTAAAAAAATGCAGCCGGCGAATTTTCTTTTTGTTTCGTTTTTCTTTTGTTCGGGCAAAAGAAAAATGAAAACCCCAGCGGCTCAAACACAAAAAGCACAAAACTTACTTCTAATCCCCCTAGCAAAGCCATTGAACTTATACCCGATAGTTGTATCGAAATTGGCCCACACCAAACCATGGATTCCTATAATAAGTATGTTCATTGATTATTGAATAGATTTCCAACTTATATCAATTTTTCACGTAAATCATGAAAATACTGATGAAAAGCTCTTTTAGTTTCATTAGGCTTCTGATGAGATTTATTAATAATCATTGCAGCAAAATACTCATCTTCACCAACATCTATTATTTCTGAGACAAATTCAAAGTCCCCTTCTTCAGTATATTGACGAAACCATGACTTAAACTTGCGATTGCGGGCAGCTTGCATTCTATCACTAGTATCACAAATATAGACCAATACATTGTCACTATTTCTAAAGAATGATTTTACTATTTCAGCTACCGTTTGTCCAATTTTCACATCAGTCCCAACATGCTTAGTACGTCCTCTAGGAGTAATAAACAGCTGAAAAGCATTAGGAATATCCATATTGGTTTCAGCAATAAAACCAACCATATAAACAATTCCACCATCCGTAATGAAACAAGCTGTATCTTCTTCGAATTCTAAGACCTTATAAGGAGAAGCCTGATTTATATGTAACAAAGAATAAAGCATTGAGTTATTCTCAACCTAACACATCGCCTAATTTGGCAGTTTTAATACCTCGTTTTTCCAATTCAGACACAGGACGTCCAGCACGAACACATTCTATCCATGCATTTTTATCATCAATTATTTTTTTGAATAATTGTTTCACATCTTCTTTCGTCTTAATTGCTTTTTTATCTATAGTATTCATAGCAAAATTATTTTATAATGCAAAGTAACAATTTTATTTCCAAAATTCCTAGCCGCAACAAAAAAAAAGAGGCGGTAGCCTAAAAAGCACCGCCCCTATAACGAGCGAAGCAAAGTTGCACAAAAAAAACGACTCCCTGCCCTTTATCTTAAACTCTTCGAAAATTTCACTTCCGGTTCATTTAAAACCATATTATCAGATTCATCCAACCAATAAGGAATTTGCAGGAACTCTGTTGGAGTATATACCGGAACTGTAGAATTTACAAAATCTTTCGGATTCCGTGTCACAATACAATCTACGGAGAAAGACAAAGCAGATTGGTATTGCACAGCATCTTCAAAATCTTTCCAACCACAATCCATTGCTTGTTTAATTATTGCTTCATTCAAATCTGTTATAGATACAAATGAAGCAATTTTCTTCAAGCTCTCAATAACTTCAAGAACGTTAAAATGATACTTCCCAGCAATATAAACGGTATTAATAAATGATAGGGCAGAAATACCAATCGAAATCTTTTTCATATCCCCCATAACAAAAATTCGTTCAGCTTCTTGTACAAATGGCTTGCGACAACAAATCAAATCAATTAAAACATTAGTATCCAAAAAGATTCTTTTCATCATTTAAAATATTTCTCGTTTATTAAAGTTTCAATACCATTTTCATCTTCAGGAACAGGATCACCACCTTTTACCGACAAGGTTCTAACAAAAGCCAATGCTTCTTCCATACTTTTAGTACGGTCAGATTTCATATTTTGTGACAAAGAATCTTTTAGGCGATCAGCCAAAGCCTTTTTGACAGTATCAGTTTGTTGACTGAGAATAGTCCACAGAGCATCTATGGTAGACGATTCGCTAGGGTAATGTATTTTTGTTGCCATAATAACATTTTTAGTTGTTTCATTTCACATTTGCAAAGAAACAAATAAAATCCGAAGAATCCTAGCCACAACAAAAAAAAGAGGCGGTAGCCTAAAACTACCGCCCCCAATATAAACGAGCGAAGCAAAGCAACAAGCAACAAGCGAAGCAAAGTTGCAAGAAAAAACAAGCGAAGCAAAGCAACGAGCGAAGCAATGTTGCGCCCAAAGAATCAACGAGCGAAGCAATGTTGCGACCAAAGAATCAACGAGCGAAGCAATGTTGCGACCCCCTGCAGCACCGGCCTCTTTTTTTTACCGTAAAGCGCAGGTGCTTTTCGGAGCGTTAAAAACAAAAAGCTGTCTGAGCGATAGCGAGTTCTTTTTGTTTAGCGGAGAAAATCACCGGAGTAGGTAAAAAAATGCAGCCGGCGAATTTTCTTTG
>JAZNWW010000063.1:0-5110 GCA_045593535.1 Acutalibacteraceae bacterium | reverse complement strand
TAGGGTGACAAGATTCGAACCTGTCACGCCTGATATTTATAATTTTCCGTCCGAACTTGTCTCATCACTTGTAATACGTCAGTATTACTGCGTTCTTCGACTTCGCCGGAACAAAAAATTCTTGGCACATCAGGTCGGAGAGTTTCTCGGTCACCTTTTTTCGAAAGGCGAAGCGTGAAATTTGCAGTAAGGCTGTCGCCTTACAATAATAAGCGCAAGCAAGGCGGTAAAAGGTGACATGCGAAACCGTAACAGGTTCGAATCTTGTCACCCTAATTATATAACCAAATACAAAATTTGTCAATAGCAAGCGATTCTCTTTTTATTCGTCCGGGTTTTCGCAATCGTGTTTTATTTGCTTCTCGTTAAAACCCTGTGCAATAGCCGGATACTGATTGTCTGTGTCTGCCGTTGCCTGAATTTCATAGGTTCCATACCTATTTACCATTTCCTCTGCCGTTCCGGGTAATGCCGACAGGTGAAGCACCGATGGTTGCTCCTTGATTCTTTTTGATTTTTTGGTTTTCATAAATTTCACCTCAAGAATATTTTTCTCAAAAGGCGAAAAATAATACCTCTGTTATTTTTTTAAAAATCGACTTTTATACCAAAACAAAGAAAAGAATTGCAACAAATTGCAAAATCGAACCCAGCACCACAAAAATATGAAAAACCGAATGCATATATCTTATTTTTTTCTTTGCGGCAATTCCGTAAAGTACAGCACCTAATGTATAGGCGATTCCTCCTGCCAAAAGCCACATAAAGCCTGTGTTTCCAATGGCGTTTATTGCAGCTTTTCCGGATAGAATTATGCACCAACCCTGCGCTAAATAACATATAATCGAAAAGACATTATATTTTTTAAGGTCAATTGCGTTAAGAGTAATGCCAAGCGCCGACACACCCCACACAACTCCAAACACAACCCAACCATAAGCGGTGTTATATTCTCTTAATGAACAAAGCGCAATCGGGGTATAAGTGCCTGCTATCAAAATAAAAATTGAACAATGGTCGATAATCTGCATTACCTTTTTGCCCATTGGGGGTTTTATTCCGTGATAAATACTCGAAATTGTATAAAGTATAATCATCGAAAAACCGTAAATAAAGGATGATGTCACCTGATAGGCATCACCGTTCATAAAAGATTTAATGACACACAAAGCGCAGATGATTACACCAAATCCACCGCCCACTATGTGTGTTACCATATTAAAAATCTCTTCCCCACGTGTGTAATCGGGAAGTAATCGGTCAATAAGTTTTGTCCTTTTCATTGAATATTTGCCCCCACGGAAAAATGCACAGTTTTTGTCACCTTTTTAATGCCTTTTAAACAAAATTTTCACAACTCGAAAATTGTCGAAATAATTTACATAATTTTTTATGGATAAATTTTATGCATACTAACTTATCCAACTTATCAACCTACTTTTCCACCGTTTTTTAGGCAGAAAAGTGTGATTTTGCGTGGACAAGCCTTTAAAATTGTGGATAACTCTGTGGATAAAGTGGATAACTTTTTTGGTTTACAGAGTTTACATAACTACATTTTTTGCAACAATTTTTCCATAATATCCGGTCCGAAAGAAACAAAATTTCCGTTCTCCTCACACGCTTTTTCGGTGAAAGATTTTACCCCATTTTTTTCTTTTTTACTATCGTAAATCATAAAAGGAACAGGGGCAGATGAGTGTGTCTTTGTCTCAAGAGGTGTCGGGTGGTCGGGCATAATCAAAATTCTGTAATCATCACCGCAAGACTCTAAATATTCGAGCATAATTTTAAGGCTTCTCTTGTCAATTTCTTCTATAGCCTTGACCTTGTTTTCAGCTTCACCTCTGTGGCCACATTCATCGGGGGCTTCAAAATGAAGATATACCAAATCAGCGCCATTTTTAAAGCTTTCGATTCCGGCATTTGTCTTGCCTTCAAAATCGGTGTCGAGATAACCTGTAGCTCCCTTTACTTCGGGAATTTGCGCTCCCGCACAAATTCCAATACCTTTAAGCAGGTCAACAGCACTGACAATAGAAGCGCAAACTCCGTTTTTCTCTTTGAAATTTTGAAGCTGTGGTTTTTTGCCTTCTCCCCAGAGCCAAATAGAGTTTGCCTCGTTTTTACCTTCAGTTCTTCTCTTCAGGTTAACGGGGTGGTCCTTTAAAATGTCATAGCTTTTTTTCATAAGCTCGATTAAAGGCTTGGCATTTTGAGATTTGCTCAAATACTCGCCTACTTTTCTTCCGCTTATATCGTGAGGTGGTGTCATTTCGCCCAGGTCAGTTGTACCGTTATCCACAACTAAACAATGTCTGTAGCTTACACCGCCATAAAATTTATAAATTTCATTTCCTAATTTTTCATCAACGGTTTTAATAATTTCGTGTGCTTCTGCTGTAGAAATATCTCCTGCACAGTAGTCAACCATTGTCTTATCCTCATAATTTTCCTCATCAGACAAGGTCACTATATTACAACGAAGCGCAACATCGCTGTCTTTAAGCTCAACGCCTATTGAAGCCGCTTCCAAAGGTGAACGACCTGTATAGCAAACAAAGGGGTCATATCCCATAACCGATAAATTTGCAACATCACTTCCGGGCTTTAAGTCCTCTGCTACAGTTTTGCACATACCGACTTCGCTGGTACTCGCCAATTTATCCATAAAAGGCTTATACGCCAATTCCATAGGTGTTTTTCCACCCAAGATTTTCTCATTGTGTGTATCTGCCATACCATCACATAATAAAACTAAATATTTCATTTTTTACACCCTTTCTTTCTATAAAATGTAGAGTCCCGATTCTAAAATCACAAATTTATGGTTCGAAACCTCGATATATTGTTTTACAGGCTCTAAAAATCTTTCCTCTACACTCACCGAATAATCGTTGAGATTTATCTTAACAAGAGTGGCATCGCCCTCGTTAGAAACCATAATTTCCTCATCCGAAATCGGAAAAATATCAACAGGTCTTGAAAAAGGCGACTTTGCTCCGCCTATACGCAATTCTTCACGCATTGTAGCAAGACTGTATTTCAAAATCACATCACAGTCGGGATACACCGCCCACAAAGCACCGCCCACAAGACTTATATCAGAAGGCTTGTTTCCCTTGTAGGTAAGGTCACCGCTATAAATAATTTCACCGAGTGCATCGACTAAATGTGACCTTCCGTTAGGCTCGAGCAAAAACACTCTGCCACCCGGAAGAATCAATGATTTAATAGTTATATAATTTTCGCAAATTCGCTTAATTTCTTTTGAGTCCATACCAAACTTTGCCAGCATATATGTGCCTTTAACCACATTGCTGAGCCTTCTGTTATCAAAAGAAATCATTTTATATTCAACATAGTCCCCTATTTCAAGCTCATCCTTTAAATAAGAAAAGATAATTCCGTTTGAAAGGGGAAGAATCTCGTAAACCTTTCCTTCAAAAAGTCTTTCCATAGCTTTTCCTCTCTTATAATTTTATTGCTTCTTTAGAGAGCATTTTTTGTGCTGCTAACAAAACACCTGCTTTAGCGCTGTGAAAATTAAGTCCGCCCTGCATCCAAGCAGCATACGGTTCTCTTATCGGGCCATCGGCAGAAAGCTCAATCGAAGCGCCGAGTGTGAAAGCACCTGCCGCCATAATAACAGGGTCTGTATAGCCCGGCATATCCCAAGCCTCTGGCGTTACGTAAGCATCGACAGGAGCGCCCGACTGCATTCCTTGACAAAAAGCAATAAGTCCCTCTGCTGTACCTAAGGTTACGCATTGGATTATATCTCCTCTTGTCTCTGTAGGCGTGGGAGATACAGGAAAGCCGAGACTTTCAAAAAGTGATGCTGTGTAAACCGCAGTTTTCAGCGCCTCACCTACTACGTGGGGGGCTTGGAAAAGTCCCAAATAAAGCTCTCGGCTGTGCCCGAGAGTAGCTCCTACCTCACGACCGACACCCGAACAGGTCAGTCTGTAGGAACACTTTTCAATAAGGTCTCGCCTGCCCGCAATATAACCGCCCGTTGGAGCTATTCCGCCACCGGGATTTTTTATGAGCGAGCCAGCAATCAAATCCGCTCCCACCTCGCAAGGCTCTTCTCGTTCTACAAATTCGCCATAGCAGTTGTCAACCATAATAATACTGTCGGGACTGACACTTCTTACAGCATCAATAATTTCCTTGATATCAGCTATTGTCAGACTCGGTCTTGTTGAGTAGCCACGTGAGCGCTGTATGTAAGCCATTTTAGGCTTTTCCTCTTTTAAAACTGCTTTGATTTGTTCTATATCGGGTCTGCCATCCGGCTTTAGCGCCACCTCACCGTATTTTACACCAAAATCACGCAACGAGCCATCACTTTCGCCATCTATTCCGAAAACTCCCGTAATTGTATCATAAGGTCTGCCTGTAACGGAAATTACCTTGTCATTTGGGCGCAATACACCGAAAAGTGCCACAGTCAAGGTATGTGTTCCCGAAACGAAGTTATGGCGAATAAGGGAATCCTCCGCTCCCATACAGTCTGCCATTACCCTTTCTAAAACCTCTCTGCCCTTGTCATCATAGCCATAGCCGGTAGAGCCTGCGAAGGAAGCCTCACTCACACCGTTTTTGATAAAAGCAGACAACACCTTTAGCTGATTAAACTCGGTAATGCTGTCAATTTTTTGGAATTGCGACTTGGCATCTTTCATCGCCTTTTTGTCAAAATCCAAAAGTCGCTTATCTATTTCAAAAAAGTTAGTTATACTCATCATCTTTCACCCAATAACCGCCAAAATAGAGCGGTTTGAAACCATATTTTTCATAAAATCCTTTAATTTTATCTCTACAACAAACAAAAAGTGTTTTGCCGAAATTCTGCTTTATAGCATTTTCGAGCGCTATAACGCCAAAGCCCTTCTCACTACTTGCAAGTCCGTTTATAATCGCCAAATCCCCACAGTTAAACGTGATAATTGCACATTTGTCCTTTAGTGCGAAATATTTTGCGCTTCCCATATTAAGCCTTTTGCAATAATCAACCGCAAAATAAGGGTATTCGGGAAGTGACAACCCATCGACATCCAAAAGCTCATAAATTTCCTTACTTGATAAACTATCGCTTTGAACA
>JAZNWW010000062.1:0-9474 GCA_045593535.1 Acutalibacteraceae bacterium | reverse complement strand
CAGAAGTTCTGAGCTGACCACGCTCAACACGACCGGTAGCAACAGTACCACGGCCGGTGATGGTGAATACGTCTTCAACAGGCATGATGAAAGGAAGGTCAGCCTTACGGTCAGGAGTAGGAATATAGCTGTCAACTGCATCCATAAGCTCAGCGATAGGAGCATAAGCAGGATCAGATGCATCGTTGGGAGCTTCAAGAGCCTTAAGAGCAGAACCCTTGATGATAGGAGTATCATCGCCGGGGAACTCATAGGTGTCAAGAGTCTCACGGATTTCCATTTCAACGAGTTCGAGAAGCTCTTCATCGTCAACCAAGTCAGTCTTGTTCATAAATACTACGATGTAAGGAACGCCTACCTGACGAGCAAGGAGAAGGTGTTCTTTAGTTTGAGCCATAGGACCATCTGTAGAAGCGATAACGAGGATAGCACCGTCCATCTGAGCAGCACCTGTGATCATGTTCTTAACATAGTCAGCGTGTCCGGGGCAGTCAACGTGAGCATAGTGACGAGCATCTGTTTCGTACTCAACGTGAGCGGTATTGATTGTAATACCTCTTTCTCTTTCTTCAGGAGCCTTATCGATGTTTGAGTAATCCTCGAATGAAGCTTGACCCTTAAGTGAGAGATATTTTGTGATAGCTGCGGTTAAAGTGGTCTTACCATGGTCAACGTGACCGATGGTACCAATGTTTACGTGGGGCTTATTTCTTTCAAAAGCCTGCTTTGCCATAGTAAATTTCCTCCTTAGAAATTCAAATTATAATTTTAAATATAGTTTACCAAATATGTGGTAAAATTTCAAGTATTATTTGCAAGAATTAGTCTTTCTTTGTTCTTGCAGTAATAATCTTTTCAGAAATGCTCTTGGGCACTTCCTTGTAACCGTCGGGTTCCATTGTGTATTGGCCACGACCCTGTGTCTTTGAACGAAGGTCTGTAGCATAACCAAACATATCGCCGAGCGGTACACGAGCGTTAATCTGCTTAACGCCTGCTCTGTCCTCAAAGCCTTGGATTTCGCCACGGCGAGAGTTCAAGTCGCCGATAACATCGCCCATATATTCTTCAGGAACAAGAACTGTAACCTTCATAATAGGCTCCAAGAGAACGGGGTCTGCCAAACGGCAAGCCTCTTTAAATGCCATACTACCGGCAATCTTAAATGCCATTTCTGATGAGTCAACTTCGTGGTAAGAACCATCATAAAGTGTAACCTTTACGTCAACTACAGGGTAGTTAGCAAGAACACCTGCGTTAAGTGAACCCTTAATACCTGCATCAACAGCGGGGATATATTCCTTCGGAACGGTACCGCCGGATACATTGTTGATAAACTCATAACCCTTACCGGATTCGTTAGGCTCAACAATAATCTTAACGTGACCATACTGACCGGAACCACCGGACTGACGCTTGTACTTGGTTTCGTGGTCAACCTTCTTACGGATGCTTTCTTTATAAGCAACCTGAGGTGCACCAACGTTTGCTTCTACCTTAAATTCACGAAGCAAACGGTCAACGATGATTTCAAGGTGTAATTCACCCATACCGGCGATGATTGTCTGACCGGTTTCTTCATCGGTGTAAGCCTTAAATGTGGGATCTTCTTCAGCAAGCTTTGCAAGAGAAAGACCCATCTTTTCCTGACCGGCCTTGGTCTTCGGTTCAATAGCAACGCGAATAACAGGCTCGGGGAAGTTCATAGATTCAAGGATTACAGGATGCTTTTCATCACAGAGTGTATCACCTGTGGTGGTGTTTTTTAGACCAACTGCAGCAGCGATATCGCCGGCATAAACAGTTTCAAGGTCTTCTCTGTGGTTAGCGTGCATTTGAAGAATACGTCCGAGACGTTCCTTATTCTGCTTAACAGAGTTGTAAACACCGCTACCTGCATCAACTGTACCTGAATATACACGGAAGAAGCAAATCTTACCAACGAAGGGGTCAGTAGCGATCTTAAATGCAAGAGCTGCAAAAGGCTCGTCATCAGAAGAATTTCTAACCTCAGGTTCATCGGTATCAGGGTTTACACCCTTGATAGCTTCAACGTCTGTAGGAGCAGGCATATAATCAACAACGGCATCAAGCAAAGGCTGAACACCCTTGTTTCTGTAAGAAGTACCACAGCAAATCGGCACCATACTGTTAGCAATAGTTGACTTGCGGATAATCTTCTTAATCTGCTCTGTTGTGGGTTCTTCACCCTCAAAATATTTTTCCATAAGCTCATCGTCTTGCTCAACAATGTGCTCGATAAGGTCTGTACGATATTTGTCAGCGAGTTCCTTCATATCTTCAGGAATTTCTTCCTCACGAACATCTTTACCGAGGTCATCGTAATAAACGATAGCCTTCATATTTACAAGGTCAATAATGCCCTTGAAGGTGTCCTCTGAACCGATAGGTAACTGAATCGGAACTGCGTTGCAGTTGAAACGGTCCTTAATCATATCGAGAACACGGTAGAAGTCAGCACCCATAATGTCCATTTTGTTAACATAAATCATACGGGGTACTTTATATTCATCAGCCTGGCGCCATACGGTTTCAGACTGAGGCTCAACGCCGCCCTTTGCACAAAGAACGGTTACAGAACCATCAAGAACACGTAAGGAACGCTGTACTTCAACGGTGAAGTCAACGTGTCCGGGAGTGTCAATGATATTGATACGATGGTCTTTCCAGAAACATGTGGTAGCAGCAGAGGTGATTGTGATACCTCTTTCTTGTTCTTGCTCCATCCAGTCCATGGTTGCGCCGCCATCATGAGTTTCGCCCATCTTACGGTTAACACCTGTATAGAAAAGGATACGCTCTGTTGTAGTGGTTTTACCGGCGTCAATATGTGCCATAATACCAATATTTCTTGTCATATCAAGAGATACTTTTCTAGGCATATAATCCTCCATAATTCCGCATAAAAAATGCGGCGAACAAATTTTTTAAACTACCATCTGTAATGAGCAAAAGCTCTGTTTGCTTCTGCCATCTTGTGTGTATCGTCACGCTTCTTAGCTGCGCCGCCGACACCGTTAACAGCATCTAAAATCTCGCCTGCTAAACGTTCCTTCATTGTTCTTTCAGAACGATTACGGCTATATGTTGTTAACCAACGAAGACCTAATGTCTGCTTTCTTTCGGGGCGAACCTCGAAAGGTACTTGATAGGTTGCGCCGCCCTTACGAACAGCCTTAACCTCTAATTGAGGCATAACATTTTCCATTGCATTATCAAATACTTCAAGCGGGTCTTTTCCTGTTTTTTCACTAATAATTTCGAAAGCGCCGTATACAATCTTTTGAGCTACACCCTTCTTACCATCAAGCATAATGTTGTTGATAAGGCGAGTAACTACCTTTGAATTATATACAGGGTCCGGCAAAACATCACGTTTTGCGATAAAGCCTCTTCTTGGCACTTTACTTCCCTCCTTCATAATGATGATATCATAGGTACTCGAGTAATTCCCCGTGGCTCCAAGCATGGCTATACCAATGAATAGTGAAGAGTGAAGAATGAAAAATGAAGAATTTTGGTGTCGGCAAAGCCGACCAATATAAATCGTGCCATAAGCACACCTTAATTATTCATTATTCGTTATTCAATATTCATTTATATATAAGCCGCTGCTTTTCCTGCAGCAGAGATTATTCTCAATTCAAAAATTACTTCGCACCTGCTTTTGGACGCTTTGCACCGTATTTAGAACGGCTCTGCATTCTCTTGGCTACGCCTTGTGTATCAAGGGTACCTCTGATGATGTGGTAACGCACACCGGGAAGGTCCTTAACACGACCGCCACGAATAAGAACAACGCTGTGCTCTTGAAGATTGTGTCCGATTCCGGGAATATAAGCTGAAACTTCGATTCCGTTAGAAAGACGAACTCTGGCAATTTTACGAAGAGCTGAGTTAGGTTTCTTAGGTGTGGATGTCTTTACGGCAGTACAAACACCGCGCTTCTGGGGTGAGTCATTGTCAGTGGGCTTGCGCTTCATTGAGTTGTAGCCCTTTAAAAGAGCAGGAGCTTTAGCCTTCTTTTCAATAGTCTCACGACCGCTGCGAACCAATTGGTTAAACGTAGGCACTAATTACACCTCCTAAAATTTTAATATGCACACCAAAACATACGCACATTTCGGCACGCTAAATAAGTTTACCACAAAAAGTCAAGATTGTCAATTATTTTTTCGGGGGACTTTTGAAAGTTTTTATATCGCTGTTTTGTTATGTATATATGTTGTATTTTATATCTATAAAAGGACTATAGGTTGAATATTTCATTTAATTTTGATTTCAAAAAAATAATTGTTTATTCCTCATCTCGAGATAATTTTTTGAAAAATTCAATTTTTTTGCGGAAAAATAAAATTAACTATTGACAAATTGATTCTCTTTCGATATAATATACAAGTCGCTCAAGTTTGGCTGTATAGCTCAGTTGGCTAGAGCATGCGGTTCATACCCGCAGTGTCATTGGTTCAAATCCAATTACAGCCACCAACGGCCCGTTGGTCAAGAGGCCTAAGACACCGCCCTTTCACGGCGGTAACACGAGTTCGAATCTCGTACGGGTCACCAAAAAATAAAGCACCTCGTTTGAGGTGCTTTATTTATTTTCGTAGAAAATTGTACGAGATGAGAACGAGTAGAGTTCGTCGGAGCACCTTGAAAATTGCGATAAATTTTCAAGGTGTGTAGTCACGAGCAAATAAACTTTTTTGGGCACCGCTCGAAAGCGGTCAAAAAAGTATTTGCGCAGTGTACCTCGTACGGGTCACCAAAAAAGGAAGTTCTTCTTTTTGAAGAGCTTCCTTTTTTTATTTTCAAATAGCTATATTCGCTTTTTTCGGGATATTGTGGGCATAAGGTTTCCCTTATGTATTATTTCTATCTGCAATAATAGTTATCTGTTTGGATATTTCAAACCTTTTGGTAATTCTAAAATAAAATCGGCAGAAACTCCGTAATATAAACACAACTTTATTAAAACCTGTGTAGGAATTTGGCGTTTGCCACTTTCATATTGTTGGTAAGTGTTTTGTTTGCAATTAAGTATATCGGCAATTTGTTGTTGTGTCAAATCACGGTCTTCACGCAATTCTTTTAACTTCATTAAATCACATCCTAACATAAATATTATAATTATCTCTAATTGAGATATTGACTTTTATCTCAAAATGTGATATTATTTTATCGTAAAAATGCTTTACTCCGATTGTTGCTACACAAAAACAAGAAACAGGCAAGGTAATATTTGCCTGTTTCTTGTTTATTATGAAAGAGTACAACCTATTTATCATTACTTCGAATCTTCTTATTATACAAAAAAATAACAGCCCTACAAAAGTAGGACTGTTATTTGGCGCGCTGAAGAAGATTCGAACTCCCGACCTTCTGGTCCGTAGCCAGACGCTCTATCCAGCTGAGCTATCAGCGCAAAATGCGAGTCTTTTTTGACCGCCATAGTATAATATCACATCTTATTTGTAAAATCAAGTCTTTTTTTTAATTTTTTTAAATCACCAAAAAAATTAAAAAAACGCCGAATAACTTTATTCAGCGCTTTTTGACTTTAACTGTAAATTCTTTTTGACAGCGTGGACATACTGTCTTATGCTTACCCACTCTATACGGTAATCGCAAAACCGCTTTACAAGAAGGGCATTTTTTATACACGTGAAATCGGTCGGCTTTTCGCTGAGCTTGGATTTCTTTTCTCTTTTTGAAATAAAATACCTTGTCTAGAAACCAACGGTTTTCTCTTTGCCTAACAGAAATATTTCGTGAAAAGAGTCTGTATATTTGAAAAAACATCAAGGCATAAACAAATATTTGTAATATTAAAGAGCGCAAGATGATGTTTATAACAGCTAACACTACCGCAAAAATCAGAATAACATTGCCAAGTGCATCTGCGCCATATCTTCCGCTTAAAAACTGCATCAATTTATATCTGAAATTCATAGAACCTTCCTTCCCAACATTCTACAAAGTAATTTTAGCAACAAAATGTTAAGAAAGAATAAATAAAATTAAAGAATAATTTTAACTTCCTTTTGACTCATATTATATTCTCTATATGTAACACCTGCGGCATCGAACATTTTTTTAGAAGCCAATGTACTGTCGGTAGCAGCGTATTTGTCCGACATATATACAACCTCTTTTATCCCTGACTGAATAATAGCCTTTGCACACTCGTTGCAAGGGAATAGTGTTGTGTAGCAGGTACAACCTCTAACAGTTCCTGTCGCACAATTTAAAATCGCATTAAGCTCTGCGTGACATACATATAAATATTTAGAATCAAGTGGGCTTTCATCCCTATCCCACGGAAAAACATCATCACTACAGCATCTAGGCATTCCGTTATAACCCATTGAGAGTATGCGTTTATCGCTGTTTACGATACAAGCGCCGACTTGAGTAGAAGGGTCCTTGCTTCTCATTGCGGACAATGCCGCAATACCCATAAAATATTCATCCCAACTTAAATAGTCTTGTCTTTTCAAAGCTATCACCTCTAAAAATACTATATACCTTTTTTCTTCAATTTGCAATCTTTTTTAATTATGAGTGCTGTAGCCAAAATCATAACAAGCGGAAAAACAGAAGCAGCAGCAAACCCAAATTTAAGTCCTAAATTATCCGCCACAATTCCAAGCACCCAAGGGCCGAGTGTACAACCCATATCCCCGCACATCGCAAAAACGCTGTACATAACAGCCGAGCCTGTCGGAAAATCACCTGCACCTGCCGAATAAATTCCCGGCCAAGAGATACTGACAGTAAATCCACAAAGCGCACAAAAAATGAGCGATAAAAACTCTACTTTCCAAACCGCCACTGCAACATAGCAGATAAAGGCGCCTATATTTAGCCAAATAAGAGTTTTTTTAAAGGAAACTCGTTTTGCAACTGCGGCATACCAAAGTCTGCCACTACCCATAAATATCGCAAAGGCACAAGGTCCTGCCAAATCGCCGACAACCTTTGTGACTCCGAGTGCCCTTTGAGCAAAGAGGGACGCCCACTGTGCCATAGCAATTTCCGAAGCACCGGCAGCTAACATCATAATCATATAAAGCCTGAAGCGACCGTTTTTAAAGAGTGTTTTAAAAGAATCTTTCTTTTGGTCACGTGGAGGCTCAACAATCGGCACTTTTAAAAACGAAAGCATATTTACAAACGGTATTACCGCCCAAATAAGCGGAATATATGTCCAATTCTTGTATCCGAAAACCGCCACCAAAGCGGTAGTAACTAACACCGTAAATGCTTGTCCCCAACAGTAAAAGGAATGGAGAATTGCCATACTTCCCTTTTTATTTCGGCTCGGCAAGCTTTCGACCAACGGACTCAAAGCCACTTCCATAAGTCCGCTCCCGAAAGCATAGATTATAACTGAAATTATAATTGCAGTATATGTGTCACTCATAATCCTCGGTAAAATTCCCAGCAATATAAGTCCCAAAGCAGCAGTGCCCTGACACATAACAGCACAGCCTCTATACCCTAAACGGTTCAAAATTTTAGGGGTCAGTAAATCGGTTATTATTTGTGTTACAAAATTGAAAACTATAATCCTTGCCAACTGTTCATAAGAAAGTCCGTAAACATCTTGAAATGCTACAAACAAAATCGGTAAGAAATTATTTACAACCGCTTGCACCACAAGACCGATATAGCTCGCAATTTTTGTCGGTAAATATTTCCTCATTTGTTAAGCTCCTCAATGATTTTTATTATTTCAAAGGGCTCTTTTATTATAAAATCAGCGCCGTTATCTATTAGCTCGTTCTCACATCTGAAGCCCCACAAAACGCCGAGGGCTACGCAATCAGCATTCTTCGCAACTGCCATATCCATACCCGAATCACCGATGAATACGCACTCTTGCGGTTTTACACCAAGCCCATTTATTACTTCAAGTGTGAGTGTCGGGTCAGGCTTTGCAGGATAGCCCTCACGTTTTCCACAGATAACAGAGAATCTGTCACCGAAAATTTTATTTGTTACTGTTTCTGCCATATTTTGTATCTTATTGGATACAACTGCAATTTTCAAGCCCATAGAGAGAACTGCATCTATCGCCTCACAAATTCCATCATAAGCTTTGGTTTGATCACAGTAATGCTCTTTATAATGCTCCATAAAAACCGAAAGCACCGACTCTATGTGTTTTTCATCTCTTTTATCTTCAGGCAAGGCTCTTTCTATAAGCTTTGGCATTCCATCACCGACAAAATACTTGAATGACTCGGTTTCGTGTGTCATAAATCCGAATTTTTCGAGCGCATAATTTGTACTGCACGCCAAATCAGCAAGTGAATTTACAAGCGTTCCGTCCAAATCAAATAATACAGCCTTTATCATTTACATCACCAACATACAAAAATTCCCTGAACTTTAAAAGCTCAGGGTTTATTTTGCAAGAAATATTTCATTTGAAACAAAACTTAGATAGCTCTGGTAACCTTACCCGAACGTAAGCAACGGGTGCAAACATTGATACGGCGAGGAGTGCCGTTTACGATTGCCTTAACACGCTTAACATTAGGCTTCCAGGTTCTGTTACTTCTTCTGTGTGAGTGAGAAACCTTTATACCGAAAGCAATTTCTTTACTGCAGATATCACATTTAGCCATGGTCTGCACCTCCTTCTTTTTTAGCGGAAACTTTAGTCATACCGCAATAGCAAAAACTATATTACCATACTCTTTTGTAAAAATCAAGTATTTTTTGAAGAATTTTAAATTTTAATGTTCGCTTCTGTTTGGACGTGTCATTAAATCTCTTAATGCACTCTTAACATCACGGTCAAGATAAAGGATATTATAGCATTCCTCAATAATCGGAAGCTCTATTCCGTATTTTTCGGCTAACTTATGTGCCATTTCACAAGCATAGTAGCCTTCAACCGTTCCAACCTCTGCCAAAGCATCCTTTACCGAGACACCGTTTCCAACCTTGAAACCAAAACGATTGTTTCGGCTGTGCTGTGAAGTACAGGTAACCACCAAATCACCGATACCTGTAAGGCCTGCAAAGGTGTATTCCTTAGCTCCCATACAAACACCGAGCCTTGACATCTCGGCAAGACCTCTTGTAATAAGTGCTGCCTTTGTGTTATCGCCAAGACCTAAGCCGTCACAAATACCTGCACAAATAGCGATTACATTTTTAAGCGCACCGCCAAGCTCTGCCCCAACAATATCGTTTGAGGTGTAAATACGAAGTGTTGGACTTGCCATAATATTTTGCACTATTTGAGCCGCCGCTTTTGAAGCTGACGCCGCTACAATAGATGTCGGTACATCGCGCGCAACCTCCTCTGCGTGAGAAGGACCTGTAAGAGCTACTACAGGAACATCGGGAAGTGTGTCATTTACAATTTGAGAAAGTCTTTTGAGTGACTTCTTTTCAAAGCCCTTTGAAACATTTACAACAATCCCAAAATCTTTA
>JAZNWW010000061.1:0-4458 GCA_045593535.1 Acutalibacteraceae bacterium | reverse complement strand
ACTTCCTGATAGCATTACAAGCATAGGCGATAGGGCGTTTTATTCTTGCAACGATCTTACAAGTATAACAATACCTGATAGTGTAACAACTATAGGTGATGGTGCGTTTGGTTATTGCACAAGCCTTACAAGTATAACAATCCCCGACAGTGTTACAAGTATAGGTGGTTCTGCGTTTTATAATTGTAGTGGCCTTACAAGCATAACCTTGCCGTTTGTAGGGGGCAGTGCAACATCAAATAAATATTTAGGTTTTATTTTTGGTTGTGATAATGCAAATTTACCGAGATCCTTAAAAACAGTAATTGTTTCAGACAAGTGCGAAAATATGAGTTCATCGGCTTTTGAAGGTTGTAAATATATTGAAAATTTAACAATACCTTTTGTAGGAGAAAATGCAGATGGAACAGGATTTTCAAACTTTGGATACATATTTGGCGCAGACACTGAATCGTATCCATGTTATAGGAATCCAGAATATGTGCCAAGTTCCCTTAAAAATGTTACTGTAACAGGTTCCAATGCAATAACTGAAAATGCATTTTATGGTTGCAGTTATTTGCAAAGTGTTACTTTTTGCGGTGAAGTCAAAATTTTCTCTGAGTGGGTCTTTAATGATTGCACAGGTTTGAAAAAAGTAACTTTACCGGCTTCGTTATTAAGAATTGGTTCAATGTCCTTTTATGATTGTGTAAATTTAGAAGATGTTTATTTTTTAGGCTCTGAATCGCAAAAAAATATCGAAATCAGTCTTGGAAATGATATGCTTGAAGATGTTGCACAATGGCATTATAACAGTTGTTATGGTTCGACTTCGCATTCTTTTGATAACAATTGCGACGCGATTTGCAACGAATGTGGTTATATTCGCACACCAAGTCACTACTACACTAATAATTGTGATACTACTTGTGATATTTGCAGTAATGTCCGTGAAATTACCCATGATTTTGAATGGATAACAGATAAAAATGAGACTTGCGGTGACAATGGATATAAACACGAGGAATGTATGGTTTGTCATCTCAAAAGAAATGAAAACACGGTAATAAATGCTACTGGTGAACATGTTTTTGATAATCATAAAGACTGTATTTGTAATATTTGCGGATATGAAAGAGTTCCTTATGTCGTTCAAAACCTAACCGCTATACTTTACGGATATGATGACGTAACACTTTCCTGGGATGCTGCCCCGGGCGCCGTAGGATATGCGGTATATTATAAAAAATCAAGTGCAAGTACCTACACCAAAAAGGTAAATACAACAGCGACTTCGTGTAAATTTGCAAATCTTTCGGACAGCACGAATTACGATTTCAAGGTTGTGGCATATCTCGATTCAAATGATGCTGATACATACAGCGATGAGGCGGTTGTAACCCTTAAAACCTCTTGTCCACTTGGAAAGGTATCAACATTTACAGCCACACTTTACGGACACGATGATGTAGAGCTTAATTGGAGCGCAGTAGCAGGGGCTACAGGTTATAAGATTTACTACAAAAAGGCAAGTGCAAAGTCTTATACATATAAGACAACAACTAACGCTCTTACCTACAGTATTGCAAATCTTACCGATAACTGTAAATACAACTTCAAGATAGTGCCCGTTGCTACTTATGGTACAACTACTTTGGCAGGTACTGCAAAAGCTATTACATATAGCACAACAAAGGATTTGGAAGCACCAAAAACATTAAAGGCTTCACTTTATGGATATGACGATGCAAAGCTTACTTGGAGTGCGGTATCAGGTGCATCAAGGTATAAGATTTACTACAAGCAGTCAAGCGCCGATACATACAAGTACAAAACTTATACCACAAAGACAACCTACAATTTTGCAAACTTGTATGACGGAGTTTCTTATGACTTCAAGATTGTGCCTTGCAGTTATGTAAATGGTACACACTTTGAGGATAACAGTTATAAAACTGTAACAATCAGCAGTACAATAAATCTTACAGCTCCTACAACTGTAACTGCAAAACTATACGGATATGATGATGTTGAGCTTTCTTGGTCTGCTGTAGAAAATGCAGATGCTTACAAGGTATATTACAAGAAATCAACATCAAAAACCTATACCTTAAAGACAACTACAACCGCTCTTTCACAAAAGATTTGGAACTTGTCCGATGGTATTAAGTACGATTTCAAGGTTGTACCTTGCACATACGTAAACGATGGATATTTTGCTGATGACAGCTACAAAACTGTGAGTATATACACACTCAAAAAGCTTTCAACACCGACTGTGACAAAGCACAAGGCAGGTAAGGTGAAAATTACTTGGACTAACATTCAAGGCGAAAGCGGATATGAGATTTCACGCTCGTTAAGTAAAACCGGTACATATATTGTGTCCGATTACAAAACCACCACAGCCAAAGCAAAAATCATTTCGGCAACCGAGGGCAAAACCTATTACTACAAGATAAGAGCTTACAAAATAGTAGATGGACAAAAGATTTACAGTCCCTGGTCGAGTGTGAAAGCGTATAAACTAAAATAGCAAAAAGGAAGGCGAGAGCCTTCCTTTTTTATGCGTAACGAGTAATGCGTAATTACGGTATTATGGTATCGGGTTTTCGAAGATTCCTAAATTCGGTGGGTTATAGCTGAATAAAATAAACAGTATTGCAGATATTGTCAAATAAAGTAACGATACAGCAGAAGCGTTTTTGCTATCGAATTTTCCGCTTTTTATAATCTTATTCTTTTTACAAAGTGTAGCCGCCACGCCGATAAAGTAAATTAGGATATTTATAAAACCGACATTAAATCCCAACACCCCACTTACCGTGTAGAACAGGGCGACAATTACAAACTTTCCCCAAGCGATTGAAAGCGCTACTGCCGAAAAGAAATTTTTCGGTTTTTCTTCACCTGTGAAATATTCAATAATAAAATAAGCTGTTGATGGGAAGAACAGTAATTTCAAATGCTCCCACGTGCTTTCATTTACGGGGAAAACATATCCCAATATCTCGGAATAACCGCTCCATTTATAAACAAAATGTCCCAATGTGCCGAGAGTGCCTATCACAAAAAATGCAATTAAATTTTTCTTTAGATTCATAATGTCACCCCTTATAACTATATTATTTAAAAAAGGTGTCATATTATTACAAGATACTAATCGTTTTTTAAGGAGAGAAGGTTATGCAAAAGGAAAATTGTTGTTTTAATCGGTGAGCAACGAGGATAAATAACAAAAGAAATCGCTAATTTCAGCATTATGCTTCTTGTTCGTTCTCTTCTCGGTCATAGAAATATCAGCAAAACCGAAGAGCTAAAATCGCTCTTGAATATGTCATTAAAAGACAAAAACACATTTTTTGTTACAAGCATAAATAACGAATATGTAGAAATACGCAAAATTGTTCGTTATAAAATTATGAATTGAATTTTGCCATATAAAACACTTGACATTGCTACCGAAATGAAGTAAAATACCAAATGTTGCAAGTGACAATTTAATATTAGGTTATAAATGCTGATAATAGCGTTTTATAATATATGCGGGTGTGGCGGAATTGGCAGTTTTTGACCGAGCGCATCCGGAGGATGAAGAAGCGAGAGTCAAAAAGGCGCAGCGGTCGATAGAAAAACAACGCTCCAAGGCAGTTTTTCATCGGGCACCGCAAGAGTCACGCAGCGGCTGACAAAAATCACAATTTAATATTAGGTTATAAATGCTGATAATAGCGTTTTATAATATATGCGGGTGTGGCGGAATTGGCAGACGCACTAGCCTTAGGAGCTAGCGCTTACGCGTGCAGGTTCAAGTCCTGTCACCCGCACCATGTTGAATGTTCATAACGGACTTGACCGTTATGAACATTCTTTTTTATGCACATCAGTATTTTCTATGTATCGGAGCAGGGTGTCCTGCTCTTTTTTGTTATGCCGGTAAGGCTTTGGGTATATACGAAACCGCCACTCCTTGTCTAGTGTCCTTGGTTAATGGCCTTGAGAAAGCGCTTTCGGGGATTTCTATATATCCTACGAATCGGTAGAATATCACAATTCGCTGTGTTTTGTATTTTCCTTCGCCTTCGGTTTCGTGAACTTCAATATGGTCAATAAGTTCACGGATTAGCGGTGCCGTGATGGTTTTCATCTCCATAAATTTACGAATTGCCGATAAAAACATTTCTTTATGGAAAACCTTCTTGTCCAATTCATCAAGCCGTATTTTGTAATTAAAGATTTTCTTTTTCAGTTCTTCCTTCTCATTTTCGTATTTGTGGGAGAGTTCCATATAGAATGAATCTGTGACCTTGCCCGACACATTGTCCTCATATAACTTTTCGTAAAGCTCATCAATTTTCTTAATTCTCGCTTGGCTTTGTTCTATGGTGGACTTAGTGTGTTTTTGCTCGGTCAACATATCCTTGTTTGTTTTATCTGCGAGCAACTGAGCAAAACCCTCCTGGTCGTATCTTAGAA
>JAZNWW010000060.1:0-21577 GCA_045593535.1 Acutalibacteraceae bacterium | reverse complement strand
TTCACACTGCCATTACGGTGTGCGTACCAATGCTTCAAAATCTAAGCATAAAAATATTAGCGAAATTAGTGGTATTCCGAATAAGGTCGGCACATACAAAGCTGATTCTGTTGAAATTAAACCCGAAATTAAATATCAAGTTCTTTGCAAAGGCGACAAGGCTTGGTTACCAAATGTTGAAGGCAAAGAAGACTATGCGGGTCTTTTAGGAAAAGCAATATGCTGTGTGTATGCTTCGGCTACAGAAGGCGACATCTACTATAGAGTTCACGTTAAAGGTGGCAAGTGGCTTTCACAGGTTAAGAATCGTAAAGACTATGCGGGTCTCAAGGACAAGCCTATAGATGCGATTATGTTCAAGATTAAGAACTGTAGCAAAAAAATTAAATACCGAGTACATATCAAAGGTGGCAGTTGGCTTGATGCGGTCACCGGTTACAGCACGAAGGACGCTATAAACGGCTATGCAGGAATAATCGGTAAAGAAATTGATGCAGTACAAGTGTGGCTTGAGTAGGAGGAGTTAATGATGAATAATGAAGAAATAATTAAAGAATTAACCGAGACTACTGCTCGGTCAAAATCCAACACTAAGCGTATAGATGAAATTAAAGAAGAGCAAGAAACACTAAAATCGTTAGCTGTTAGTGTTGCTACTTTAGCAGAAAAGGAAAAAACTGTGGAATCCGATGTCAAAGAGATAAAGTCGGATATTAAAGATATAACCGCTAAACCGGGTAAACGTTGGGAGAGTATTGTCGAAAAGGCATTACTCACAATAGTTGCGGGCTTAGTTGTTTATATGATGGCAAAATTAGGAATAAATTGAGGAGGTGACAAAAAATGAGTAAGAAGTTTATAACATGGGTCAAAGCTGCAGGTATCAGAGCTGTTAAGACAGTAGCTCAAACTGCAGTGGCTATGATTCCTGTCGGCGTTAGCATAGAACAGGTCGGCTGGGGCGCTGTTGTGGGAACTGCTGTCCTTGCAGGTGTTTGTTCGCTTTTAACAAGCATCACAGGTTTACCTGAAATCAAAGAATAATGTATAATATCAGTCACCCAAAAACTAAATACTTATATCTAAAAACCGCTTCTCGATAAAAATATCAGGGAGCGGTTTTTTTGTTTTTTATATATCGGTTACAATTAGAGCTATTTCGAGCGCTTTGTCTGGTGGAAGATTACAAATATTTAAAAGGTCTATTAGTTTTTCGTTTTTCTCTTTTTCAAAAAATATATCTGCTATAAGTATTTTATTTGTTTTTATGCCAAAGGTTTCAAACGGGACGCCTTCTTCCGAAACAAGCGTTTCTTTGAGAACTGAGTATTTGTACATTGAAATCATCTCTTGTTTTTTATATAATATTTGCGTGGGAGTATTCTTTCCAGGAAAGTTTTCCAGCGCAGTGTTCACAAAATGCTATATATTCTAGTTTAATTGTGTTGTTGCAGTGAGGACATACAGGCAAAAATCGCAATTCCTTTTCATCAAAACGGAGTTGCTTAACAGATTTTGCGACCGATTTTTCGTGATTTTCAGGTAAAAGCAATTCGTTAGGCGTTACTTCAAGCGCAGAACAGATTTTTTCTAAACTTTTTATTGTTGGAGCGGTGTTTTGACAGATAATGCTGTTTATATATCGTGAGCTGATATTACTCTTTTCTGCTAATTTTTCTTGGGTAATGTCACGTTCGCCTATAATTTTCAAAAGATTGTCTGATAAGAATTTTGAAAACAAAATTTAAAGTCCTTTCTTTTGCGCTATGTAGAATTTAAACGATATTTGTCGAAAAATCGATGAATCATCCTTCGTTGAAATTCTCTAAAAGTGCATTATTTGATTAGGACTGTATATAAATTGTAATGTGTTGTTGACAACAAGAATCAAAAACTCTGCCGGCATCGATACAAACCGCTTCTTTGAAGTCACAAGCGGTACTGCTACCATTTTTTAAATCTGACATAAAGTGGCCTCCTAAATGAAATTGAAGTTTTGAAAATTTATGGTTACTTCAATATCATTTTATGAACGCTTTTAGAAATAGTGAAAAAAATTAAAATAAATGGCAAAAAAACTTAAATTTTTACAAAAAAATTGATGACATTATATTACCATTGTGATATAATATTATAAATTATTATATAAAATGGGAGGAAAAGGGCTTGAAGCTTTTAGCTATTGATGGAAACAGCATTATAAACCGTGCTTTTTACGGGATAAAATTACTCACAACAAAAGATGGTCAATATACAAATGCTGTTTACGGTTTTATAAATATTTTGAATAAGCTGATTTCAATGGAAAACCCCGATGGTGTAGCAGTAGCCTTTGACCTTAAAGCGCCGACCTTCCGCCACAAGATGTATGATGCTTATAAAGCGGGGCGTAAGGGTATGCCCGAGGAGTTGCACAGTCAAATGCCGATTTTAAAGGAGTGGCTATCTCTTGCGGGATATTCCTGTATCGAGTGTGAGGGCTTTGAAGCGGATGATATTTTGGGCACTCTTGCGAGGATATGCGAGCAGAACGGAAACGAGTGTGTTATTTCGACAGGGGACAGGGATTCACTTCAACTGATTTCTGATAAAACCCGTGTCCTTTTAGCTACTACCCGTATGGGACATACCGAGGTTATAAATTACACAAAGCAAGCCCTTTTCGAAAAATACGGACTTACTCCCGAAGAAATGATTGAGCTTAAAAGCCTTATGGGTGACAGCTCGGATAATATTCCCGGTGTTCAGGGTGTCGGCGAAAAAACCGCTACCGATTTGATAACAAGGTATCACAGTATTGATTACATTTACGAAAATCTTGACACTCTCGAAATTAAAGAGGGTGTAAGAGCAAAATTGGCAAATGGTAAGGAGAGCGCATATTTAAGCCGAGCTTTAGGTACTATTTGCAAAACCGCTCCTATTGACAGCGATATTGAGAAATACCGAATAAAAGAAATTAAAGAAACCGAGCTTGCTAGCCTTATGACAAAGCTTGAGTTTTTCAAGCTTATGGAAAAAATGGGTATTTCGCCTGTCAGCGCTCAAATCGAAATGTTTCTTGATGAAGAAAAGCCGAAATTTTCTGTGTGTGAGGAAATTCCCGACACGAAAGAGCTGACGGTTTATTTCGAGGGCGATAAATGTGCTTTGGTGTCAGAAAGTAAAGTTTGCACTGTAACGCCCGATAAAGTAAAAGAAGTTTTAGAGGATGAAACCAAAGAAAAAAGGGTTTATGATTACAAAAAACTTTACAAGCAGAATAAAAACATCAAAAACATAACCTTTGATGCGCTTCTTGCGGGATATATTTGCAATCCATCTTCAAGCTATGAGACAGAAAGACTTATTGCAGAATACGGCGGTACTGTTCAGAGTGATTTTGAGGATGAATTTCTTAAAAATGCGTGTGGCTTTAAGATAGCTTGTGACAATCTTTTAAAGGAACTCGAGAAAACCAATCAGCTGAAGCTGTTTTCGGAAATCGAATTGCCTTTGGCACGTGTTTTAGGTGATATGGAGCTTGTAGGCTTTAAGGCTGATAAGGCAGGACTCACGAAAATGTCAGAGGAATTGAGTGAGAGGATAGCAGAGCTTGAGGGTAAAGTTTTTGAGCTTGTGGGTTATGAATTTAATCTCAATTCTCCAAAGCAGTTAGGCGTTGCGCTTTTTGAAAAGCTGGGACTTCCTGCGAAAAAGAAAACAAAAAGCGGTTACAGCACAAACGCCGAGGTTTTAGAGGATTTAAAGGATAAGCATCCGGCGGTTAAATATTTGCTCGAGTATAGACAGCTTTCAAAGCTTAAATCTACCTATACAGATGGTTTATCCGCTTGTATTGGTACAGACAACAGAATACACACAACCTTCAACCAAACCGAAGCCCGAACGGGCAGAATATCTTCACTTGAGCCTAACCTTCAAAATATTCCTGTCAGAACAAGTGAAGGAAAACGACTTCGTGAGTTTTTTGTAGCTGATGAAGGAAGAGTGCTTTGCGATGCCGACTATTCACAGATTGAATTAAGGGTTTTAGCCTCTATGGCAAAAGATGAAAATATGATTTCAGCCTTCGAGTCGGGTACAGATATTCATACCGCAACTGCGGCACAGGTATTTTCGCTCCCTACCGATATGGTAACGCCGACACTCAGAAGTCGGGCAAAGGCGGTTAATTTTGGTATAGTTTACGGTATTGGTGCTTTTTCGCTCGCAAAGGATATCGGAGTTACGAGAAAAGAAGCTGATATGTATATCAAAAATTATTTAGCATCCTATCCCAAGGTTGCCAAATATATGGAGGATACAATAGCTTCGGCTAAGGCAGATGGCTTTGTTACAACCTATTTCGGAAGAAGGCGCTATTTACCCGAGCTTAGCAATTCTAACGCTATGCTTCGTGCATTTGGTGAAAGGGTAGCACGTAATGCGCCTATTCAAGGCACGGCAGCAGACATAATAAAGCTTGCAATGATAAAGGTGTCAGACCGTTTGGAAGCTGAAATTCCCACTGCAAAGCTTATTTTGCAGGTACACGATGAACTGATAGTTGAGTGTGATGAAGGCGACGCAAAACGAGTTTGCGAAATTTTGTCTAGCGAAATGGAAAATGCGGCAACGCTATCTGTTAAGCTTTTGGCAGAAGCAAATTTTGGAAAAACTTGGTTAGAGGCTAAAGGATAATGAATATACTTTTTGTATGTACGGGAAACACCTGCAGAAGTCCAATGGCAGAGGGCTATTTGAAATATTGCGGTTATGAAAACGTTTTTGTAAGAAGCCGTGGCATTAACGCTTATCCTGTGGCGGTGAGTGATAATGCTTGTCGTGCTATGCAAAATGTCGGAATAGATATAACCTGTCATATCGCAAAGCAGTTGACAACAGAGGACATTTTGTGGGCCGACAAAATTTATTGTATGTCAGCCTCTCACAAAGAAATATTAGACCAAATAGCGACAGGTAAGGCTTCGGTGCTCGGTTGTGGAATACCCGACCCGTTTGGCAGTGAACTGTCAATTTATGAAAATTGCCGAGACAGAATTTTTCACGCTATTGACCGAGAGATGACCGATTTTACCATCAAACCGATGGATGAATCACATCTTGATGGGGTTGTGGCTTTAGAACAGGAATGCTTTTCATCTCCTTGGAGCAAGCAATCGTTAACGGATGCGATGAAAGCGGGCACGAGATTTTTTGTAAGCGAAAGAAACGGTGTGGTTCTCGGATATATCGGAATCAGCTGTGTATTGGATGAGGGATATGTTACAAATGTTGCAGTTTCCGAAAAATACAGAAAACTAGGGATTGCCACCTCACTTGTAAAACGAGTTCTCAATTTGAAAGATGAAATCGGTTTAAGCTTTGTCTCTTTGGAAGTAAGACAGTCAAACGAAAATGCGATTTCGCTTTATAAAAAATTCGGTTTTACACAAGAAGGAAAAAGACGGAATTTTTACACTCGTCCTTTAGAGGACGCAATAATAATGACAAAAAGGTTTTAAAAATGAAAATTTTGAGTATTGAATCCTCTTGCGATGAAACCTCGGTTGCCATTGTGGAGGGCAGAGAGGTTTTATCTAATATAGTTGCGACTCAAATTGCAGAGCACAGGATTTACGGTGGCGTAGTACCCGAAATTGCTTCCCGCCGACATACCGAAGCTATTTCTGCGGTTTGTGATGAGGCGGTAAAGGTGGCGGGACTTACATATTCCGATATTGATGCGGTTGCAGTCACCTTTGCACCGGGACTTATCGGTGCACTTCTTGTCGGTGTTAATTTTGCCAAAGGACTCGCATTGTCTTTAGGCGTACCGCTTATTCCCGTTCATCATTTGAGAAGTCATATTGCGGCAAATTATTTAGAACACAAAAATTTAGAACCGCCCTTTCTTTGCCTTTTGGTGTCGGGCGGAAATACAGTTATTGCCGAGGTCACCGATTATACAACCTTCAAAATTTTGGGAGGGACAAGGGATGATGCAGCAGGTGAGTGCTTTGATAAAACCGCACGCTGTATGGGGCTTTCCTATCCCGGTGGCGTGACACTTGACAAAATAGCGACTGTATCAGATTTTAAAAAATATCCGCTTCCAAAGCCAAAGTCGGGCGGCGGAGAATATGATTTCAGTTTTTCGGGACTGAAAACTGCGGTTATAAATACAATTCACAACGCAAAGCAGAAGTCACAGGAAATTGATATTCCTGTTTTAGCGGCGACTGTCAGAGAACGTGTTTGTGATATGCTGCTTGAAAACACTTTTAAAGCAGCCGAAAATTTGGGGTATAAAAAAATAACTGTTGCAGGTGGGGTTTCTGCAAACAGTGAGCTTCGCAGAAGATTTAGCGAGGAGTGTAAAAAAAGAGGTTACGAGCTTTTTTATCCACCGCTTAAATATTGCGGCGACAATGCGGCAATGGTGGGAGCACAAGCAATTTATGAATACAATTCAGGCAATATTGCATCGAGTGATTTAAATGCTCTTGCAACTTTACCCATTGATTACAGATGATTTACGGGAGAGGTAGATTAAGTTGTTAAATAAGAAAATTTTAATAATCGCAAATCCAAGTTCAGGTAAGGCTAAAATGAAGACCGAGCTTATGGGTGTAGTTCAAACCTTGTCAAACGCCGGATTTGAGGTTTTGGTTTATCCTACAAAAGAACGTGCCGATGCAACCGAAAGGGTAAAACAAATAGAAGAAAACGAGTTTGAAATGGTAGTTGTTTGCGGAGGGGACGGCACATTAAATGAAGTAATAACCGGTTTAATGCAGACAGGCGTTTCTGTTAAAATCGGATATATTCCTGCAGGCACACTTAACGAATGGTCTATGGGACTTGGTATTTCTCGAAATATCAAAAAAGCCGCAGATGAAATTGGCGGCGGCAAAGAAATTACGCTTGATATAGGAAAATTTGACGACAAGTATTTTACATATACCGCTTCCTTCGGTGCTTTTACATCTGCTTCTTACAACACACCGCAAGGTATGAAAAACTTTTTAGGACAAACCGCATATTTAATAGGCGGAATAAAGAGTCTTGGAAGTATAAAATCTAATCATATGAAATTCACAATAAACGGTGAAGAAATTGAGGGCGATTTTCTTTTTGGTGCGGTTTCTAATTCAATGTCGGTGGGTGGTATTGTTAAATTCAAGGAAAATGTTGTCGAACTTAATGATGGCTTGTTTGAGGTTTTGCTTATCAGAAAGCCGGATAACATTTTAAAGCTTCAACCGATTATTGACGGACTTTTGAAAAAGGATTTCAGTAAAGAGGGAATAGAATTTTTCCATACCGACAGAATTGTGGTTGAAAGTATGGATTGTGTTCCTTGGACACTTGATGGAGAGTACTCCGCTTCAAAAGAAAAATTTGTTATTGAAAATATGCACAATGCGATAAAGTTTATAGTGCCTGATATAAAGTAAGATTGGAGAAAAGTTATGTTTACAAGAGATATTGGTGTTGACCTTGGAACAGCAAATACATTGGTTTGCCTAAAAGGCAGAGGTATTATTATGCGTGAGCCTTCTGTTGTGGCTTATGATATAAGAAATGATGCAGTACGTGCGGTTGGTACAGAAGCTAAAGAAATGATAGGCAGAACACCCGGCTCTATTGTTGCTGTAAGACCTTTAAAGGATGGCGTTATTGCCGATTTTGATGTTACCGCCGCAATGCTCAAAAGATTTGTAAGAACTGCAATGAAGGGCTCCTTCTTTTCACGAGTTCGTATGGTGGTTTGTATTCCCTCCGGTGTAACAGAAGTTGAAAGTCGTGCGGTTTATGATGCCTGCAAGCAAGCAGGTGCAACAGATATTGACTTGATAGAAGAGCCTATGGCTGCGGCTGTGGGAGCAGGTCTTCCGGTTTGGGACGCTGCAGGTAATATGGTAGTTGATATCGGTGGCGGTACAAGTGAGGTTGCGGTTATTTCGCTTGGCGATATTGTGACAGCGCAGTCAATTCGTATTGCGGGTGATGACCTTGATGAAGCAATCATCAACTACGTAAGGCGTAAGCACAGCCTTTTAATCGGAGAACGCACAGCAGAGCAAATAAAAATTGAAATCGGCTCTGCAAAGCCTTATGAAAATGAGACAAGTGTCGAGGTAAAGGGAAGAAATCAGGTTGACGGATTGCCAAAAACGGTTACTATTACTTCAGAGGAAGTACGTGCGGCTATGGCTGACCCAATTTCACAAATTCTTGACACTATAAGATTGACACTTGAAAAAACTCCTCCTGAATTATCTGCTGATATTATGGATAGGGGAATTACACTTACAGGTGGCGGAGCACTGCTTAGAGGTTTGGCCGAGCTTATCGCAGAGGAAACAGGAATGCCTGTAACTATTGCGGCAAACCCTCTTGATTGTGTAGTTCTCGGTACAGCAAAGAGACTCGAAGCTGATAGCGGATTTCAAAATTACGTTTTCCGCAGAGGTAAACGTTTCAGATAATAAATAAAATCAATTTTTGGAGGATAAAATGCGTTTTTTCTTCTCTTCAAAACAATTTAAAATTATACTCGCAGTAACGCTCACTCTGATAGCTGTTTCGGTGTTTTGTATTATTTTAGGCGGAACAATTTCTCCGCAGTCTAATATATTTGCCACAATAATAGCACCTTTTGAAAGCGGTATTAACAAGGTTTCAAATATGCTCTCTGATTTTTCGACTGCTTATTCAAGTGGTGAACAGGCAATGATTGAAAACGCTGATTTAGAGGCAGAAATTGCAGAGCTTCGAAACAAGCTTGCTGATTATGAGGAAATAAAAAAAGAAAACGAGCACTATAAGGAATTTCTCGAAATCAAAGAAAACAACCCTGATTTTAAATTTCAGGATGCCACAAAAATTTCTTCTGACCCACAAGACCCTTATAAAAGCTTTGTTATAAATAAAGGCACATCCGATGGTATTAAGCAATACGACCCCGTTATTACAAAGGATGGTTTGGTAGGCTATATAAGCGAAGTTGGACTTTCTACTTCAAAGGTCAGAACGGTTTTAAGCCCTGATATTACCTTGGGTGCTTTATCCAGCAGAACAAACGATTCGGGTGTTGTTTCGGGCAATCTCGAATTAGCCGAGAAGGGCAATACAAAGTTTTATAATTTGTCACGTTCTTGTAATATTGCGATTGGTGACTATGTTGTGACATCGGGCGAAGGAATTTTCCCGAAAGGTCTTTTAATCGGCGAAATTAAGTCGGTAGGCTCAGATGAGTACAACACTTCTATTTATGCCGAAATAAAGATATTTGCCGATATTGAACAAATACGTGATGTTATGGTGATTGTCGATTTCGGCGGTCGGGGCGGTCTTACCGTAGGAGACGGTGACTGATATGAAAAGAAATAAAATTTGGATAAAAGTATTCAATGTTTTTATCTTTTTTATCGTGACAATCGTTTATTGCAGTGGTGCTCTTCCTTTGACTATTGGAAATGCTACACCTTTAACGGTTTTGCCCTTGCTGGTTGGATATTCTATGTTTTCAACTATCGGAAAGTCGGCAATGGCAGGACTTCTGTGTGGAATTTGCGTGGATGCGGTAGCATCAAAGGTTTTTTCCTTTAATGCTATTATACTTATGTTGATAGCTGTCTTTGTTTGTCTTTTTGCAAACAACTTCTTTAACAAGAATATAAAATCCGCAGTAGTTATTTCAATTTTGGCATCAGTAATTTATTTTGTTCTTAATTGGGCATTGTTTTATATTGCGCAGGATGTAAAGGATACCACAGCTTATCTTATGGGCTATGCTTTACCCTCGGCAGTATATACTGCTGTACTTGTTGTTCCTGTGTTTTATCTTTACAGACACTTCAATAATATCAAATAATCGAAAGGAGCAAAGGTTTTGCCTTTCACAAAAAAAAGCCAGACACAGCTTACGGTTTTGTCGGTCTTGCTCGTAATTGCAATACTTTTATATACTGCTCGTGTTTACAGTCTGCAAATCACAAACGCTTCAAAATATACTAATAAAACCGATGGTGCAAAGACAGTTTTAACCTCGGTCATAAAAGCTCCTCGTGGAGAAATTTTGGATTGCTATGGCAGACAAATTGCGGTAAATAGAGATGGTTACAACATTGTTTTCAATAAGGCTTATGTAAAGGATAATCTTAATGATGTTATTCTGACTTTAGTAGAACTTTTGGAAGAAAGTGAAATAGAATGGGCAGATGAACTGCCTATTTCTAAAACTGCTCCGTATGATTTCCAAAAGGATGGCGACACAGAAAAGTTAATAAATAAATTAGAGCTTGCTCACTATGCGACAGCCGAAAATTGTTTCAAAGAAATGGTTTCGCTATATTCACTTGAAGGCTACACACAAGAAGAACAAAGAAAAATTATGGGTGTCAGATACAGTATGACTATCAGAGATTTTTCGCTTTCTTATCCATACACCTTCGCTGAAGATATTCCGACCGAGCTTATGCGAAAAATTTCCGAATCATCCTTCAGATTAAACGGTGTAACTATAGATGTTGTTCCCTTTAGAGAGTACGTTGACACCTCACTTGCTGTAAATCTTATTGGTTCTGTCGGCCCTATTTATGAGGAGGACTGGGAGGAATATAAAGCAAAAGGTTATTCATATAATGACAAGGTTGGCAAAAGCGGTATAGAGAAATGGGGAGAAGAATATCTCCGTGGTATTGATGGTGAAATGACCTATACGCTCGATAAGGAGGGAAATATTCTTTCCAAAGAGGTTACTAAAGAGCCGGTCGCCGGTAAAACAATAATGCTGACTATCGACAAGTCAATGCAGAGAAGCGCACAAGATGCTTTGGAAAATGCCATCAAAAAGCTGCGTAGCGAGGGCGGTACAGCTAGGGCGGGAGCGGCAGTCGTTACAAAGGTCGATTCGGGACAGGTGCTTTGTGCTGCAAACTATCCGACTTATGACTCGGCGACTATGAATAAGAATTATGATAAGCTGGCAAGCGACCCCGCAAAACCCCTTACGAACCGTGCTTTTCAGGGAGTTTATCCTATAGGCTCGACTATAAAGCCGGCAGTTGCTTTAGCGGCACTTGAAAATAATAAATACAAAAATGGAACAACCATTTATTGTAAACGCTATTATACTTATTTTAGTGATTATACTCCCGAATGTATGCATTATCACGGAAGTATGAATTTAACAAGCGCACTTTCAAAGAGCTGTAACTATTTCTTCTTTGAACTTGGCAGGCGAGTGGGTGCCACAACACTTACAAGCTATTACAAGCAGTTTGGTCTTGGTGTTAAAACAGGTGTCGAGGTCGATGACGCCGCAGGTATTCTTTTAGAACCGGAAAGTAATGGCTTTGGCGGTGACACACTCCAAATCTCAATCGGACAGCTAAACGCATTTACTCCACTTCAGCTTTCATCTTATGTTGCAACAGTTGCTAATGGCGGTACAAGATATAAATCCACTCTTATAAACAGTATTGTATCTTATGATATGTCAACTGTTTATTCCAAGAACAATTCAGAGGTTTTAAACAAGATTGAGCTTGCTGACAAAAATATTGCAGCGGTAAAAAAAGGTATGCTGTCAGTTACGGTTGATGGTACGGGTAGTGCCGCTCTTGGCGATTATCCGATTAAAATCGGCGGTAAAACAGGTACCTCACAGGTAAACGGTAAAGCCGACCACAGTGTATTTATTGCCTTTGCGCCATTTGATAATCCTGAAATTGCGGTTTCAGTTGTGTTAGAGCACGGAAGCTCGACCTTTGGAGTAGTAAGTGTCGCTCGAGAGATACTTGATGCTTATTTTTACACAAAAAGCAATTCACCGACTGAGGATAAGCCTTTTGTGGTTTTGGATTAGTAAATACTTGACAAAAAAGTTGTTTAGTGCTATATTACAGTTAATAGGATAGAGGTGCGATTAGTTAAAAGTAGCTTTTGTATGTTAATTTCGGCAGAAAGATGACAAAAGTGAAAGGAGCTGTCGCCGAAAGGGATTGCAGGCATGCAGTCTTCTTGGTAACTCGGAATAATATCCGTTTTACTGTCGCTTTTGCGGAGAGCTATCGAAAAAACAGATTATTGATTACAGTATATTTTTATACTGTTTTTCTGATTTTTTGATAGCCGAGCAATCGGCTATTTTTTATTGATTTTTTTAGAAAAGGAAGAAAAGAAAAATGAAAAAATGTGTATTTGAAGGTATGGCAACAGCCCTTATAACTCCACTAACAGAAAACGGTATTGATTATGAGGCTTTCGGTAAGGTTATCGATTGGCAGATTGAGAAGGGAATTGATGGTCTTGTAATCTGCGGTACTACAGGTGAAGGCTCAACCCTTACAGATGCCGAACATAAAGAAGCAATCAGGTTTGCAGTAGAGAGAGCAAATAAAAGAGTACCTATCATTGCGGGTACAGGTTCAAATGATGCGGCTTATGCCTTTGAGCTTACCAAATATGCTTGTGAAGTAGGTGTTGATGCAGTTTTGGTAGTTACACCTTATTATAACAAGGCTACTCAAAACGGACTTATTAAGTTGTTTACTGCGATTGCAGATGTTTCAACCGCACCTGTAATTCTTTACGATGTACCCTCAAGAACCGGTGTAGCTTTAGAACCCAAAACTGTGGCTGAACTCTCGAAGCACCCCAATATTGTAGGATTAAAAGCTGCAAGCGGAAATATTTCTAAAATTGCTGAAACAATAGCCCTTTGCGGTGATGATTTTTATATTTATTCGGGTAACGATGACCAGGTTGTGCCCATTATGTCGCTTGGCGGAAAGGGTTGTATTTCTGTTCTTTCAAACGTTTTACCGACTGAGGCTTCTCTTATGTGTAAAAAATTCTTTGAGGGCGATGTTAAGACAGCGGCTAAAATGCAGCTTGATTATTTACCTCTCATAAACGCTCTTTTCAGCGAGGTTAACCCCATTCCCGTAAAAGCCGCAATGGCAAAAATGGGTTTTTGCGAGGATTATTTGAGACTTCCGCTTACTCCTATGGAAGACTCACACAAGGAAGTATTATTTGATGAAATGCGTAAGGCAGGTATAAATATTTAATGATTTGTGATAACCTTTATATAAACGAAAAAGGGCATCTTACCTTTGCAGGCTTTGATACGGTGGAATTGGCCGAAAAATACGGAACACCGCTTTATGTGATGGATGAAAATAAAATCAGAGAGCATATTCGTACATATAAAACCGCTATGCAGAAGCATTTTCCCGCAGGTTCGGTGCCGGAGTTTGCATCAAAAGCTTTTTCGGTAAAGCAGATGTACCGAATTTTAAAGGAAGAGCAAATTGATGCAGATGTGGTATCCTGCGGTGAGATATATACCGCTTTTGCGGCAGGCTTTCCAATGAGTCGTGTCTTTTTTCACGGCAACAACAAAACCGACCAAGATATTCAGTTTGCACTCGAAAAGGGTGTCGGCTATTTTGTTTGTGATAACAGAGATGAGGTTATTGCCCTTAATCAAATGGCAAAGGAATTTGGTATCTTTCAAAATGTTTTGCTTCGTGTAAGTCCGGGAATTGACCCTCATACACATAAAAAAATATCAACAGGCTCGGTTGACTCCAAATTCGGTGTTGCTATCGAAAACGGTCAAGCATTAGAACTTGTGGGCGAAATTTTAAATTGTGAAAATTTAAAGCTTGTAGGTTTTCATTGTCATATAGGCTCACAAATTTTCGAAAGCGAGCCATTTATTACTGCCGCAGAAATTATGATAAAATTCATTTGCGAGGTAGAAAGCAAGCTTTCTCATAAAACACAAATGCTAAATCTCGGCGGCGGTTTTGGAGTGAGATATTTAGAAAGCGAGCCTCAAATCGATTATGCCGAAAAAATTGAGGAATTAGCAAAGGCAATAAATAATATATGCAGAGAAAATAGTACAGAAGTGCCGATTATTCATTTGGAACCCGGCAGAAGCCTTGTAGCAGATGCAGGGCTGACCCTTTATAAAATCGGCTCTGTAAAGGAAATAAAGGGACATAAAAATTATGTTTCGGTTGATGGCGGTATGGCAGATAATCCACGCTATACACTTTATGAATCACCCTATACAGTAATGTTGGCTTCAAGAGCAGATGCTAAATGCGATTTTTGCGCCGATATTGCAGGAAGATGTTGTGAGTCGGGTGATATAATTCAAGAAAATGTATCACTTCCAAAACCTCAAAGAAATGAGATTTTAGCAGTCCTTACAACCGGTGCCTATAACTATTCTATGGCATCAAATTACAACCGACTTGCAAAACCGCCTGTTGTAATGCTGAAAGATGGAGATGACTATCTCGCAGTTAAAAGAGAAAATTTCGAGGATATAATTAGTCTTGATGTTTGATGGTGAAGATATGGTAAATTTAGGCAACGATTGGGATAATATTTTATCTGATGAGTGGCAAAAGCCTTATTATAAGGCTTTGCGTGGGTTTTTGAAGGCCGAATACAGTGCAAAAACCGTTTATCCAAATATGAACGATATATTTAATGCACTTAAATATACCTCCTATGAGGATACAAAGGTTGTAATTATCGGACAAGACCCATATCACGGCGAGGGGCAGGCGCACGGACTTTGCTTTTCGGTAAATGATGATGTCAAATTTCCACCTTCTCTTCGCAATATTTTCAAAGAGTTAAATTCTGATGTCGGAAAAGAAATTCCAAAAAGCGGAAAGCTGACCGCTTGGGCAGAACAGGGAGTATTACTTCTTAATGCGGTTTTAACTGTTCGTGAAGGTGAGCCCACAAGTCACAAGGACAAGGGTTGGGAAATATTTACTGACCGAGTAATTTCGGAGCTTAATAAAAAGCAAACACCTGTTGTTTTCTTGCTTTGGGGGGCGTATGCTCAAAAGAAAGCCGAGATTATTACCAATCCTATACATAAAAAGCTTTTGTCTGTTCACCCAAGTCCATTATCTGCAAGTCGTGGCTTTTTTGGATGCAGACACTTTTCAAAAACTAACGAAATACTCAAAAATGCAGGATTAGATACCATTAAATGGTAAATATTGACATTTTCTGCTGTTTATGATAGAATAGTTGTGTGATTTTGGAGGTGCTTTTATGAAATCAACAGGAATGATAAGAGCAGTCGATAGAATGGGAAGAGTTGTAATTCCCAAAGAAATTCGTGCACATTTAGGTGTGGAAAACGATGTTGACAGTTTTGAAATATATATGGAGGATGACAAGGTAGTACTTAAAAAATACCGACCCACCTGCGCTTTTTGTGATTCACTTAAAAATCTGGTTCATTTCAGCGACCATATTGTATGTAAAAACTGTATCGAAAAGTTAGAAGCTTTAAAAAACGAAATTTTCAAAGAAGAATAAAAGAGCTCCGTAGAAGATATACTTCTGCGGAGTTTTTTATATAATTTATCCTTTTAAAAAATAAAATATGCTTAACAAAAAAAGCACACTAAATTAACAATTTATATTGTATATTTTTCTTGTAATTAAGTCAATAATGTTATATAATTATTTTGGTATATTATATTAGGGAGTGTGTTAATTGCTTTCAGAGTTGATATTAGGCAAATTGGATTTAACAGATGCTTTGTTATATATTCTTTCAACCTTGGTTGTAGTTTTTTTAACTCTGCCCATACACGAGTTTGCTCACGGCTTTGCCGCTGTGAAGCTTGGAGATAATACTCCACGTTGGCAAGGCCGACTCACCTTAAATCCATTTGCACATATTGATTATATGGGTTCGCTTGCGATTTTGCTTTTCGGTTTCGGCTGGGCAAAGCCTGTAGGGGTTAATCCTCGTAATTTCAAAAACTCGAAAATTGGTATGGCGATTGTGGCGTTTGCAGGTCCACTTTCTAATATTATAATGTCTTTAATCGCTTTGATTCTAACAAATGTTTTTGCGATTTTAGCTTATGAAACTGCCTATTTTTTCGTTTATTTGGCTTATATTTTTCAGTATATCGCAATAATCAATGCTTCTCTTGCAGTATTTAATTTAATACCGGTACCACCGCTTGATGGTTCGAGAATTTTATTTGCGGTATTACCCGATAAATATTATTTTCAGATAATGAAGTACGAAAAATATATTTATATCGTTTTGATGGTGGCGCTTTTTGCCGGCGCCTTGGATACACCGCTTTACTTTCTGCGTAACGGATTGTTAAGCGGACTCGGCTTTATTGCAAATTTACCATTTGAATTACTTGGAATTTTTTAAAGTAGGGGAATTATGGAGAATACACTCAGTTATAAATTAGATGGATTTGAAGGTCCGCTTGACCTTTTGCTTCAGCTTATCGCACGTAACAAATTTAATATTTATGATATTCCGCTGACCGAACTTGTTGAGCAGTATTTAGAGCAAATCAAGCTTTACGAGCAAGAGGAAATGGAACTTTCGAGCGATTTTTTAGAAATGGCATCCCGCCTTATCTATATGAAAACGGTATCATTGTTGCCACGCCACGATGAAATTGTAAAGCTGAAAGAAGAACTTACGGGCGAATTGCTCGAATATATGGTCTGCAAGCAGATAGCCGGGCAGTTTGCCACAATGCAGGATGGTTTCAACAAGTTTGTTAAAAAGCCGGATGAAATCGATTTTGACAAGACTTATGAGCTTGTTCATAATAAGGACTTGCTTTATTTATCATATCTCGCTGCAGTCGGCAGAGGAAAAAGAAAACTGCCGCCTTCAACCGAGCCTTTTCAGAAAATTGTTGCAAAGAAAATCGTTTCAGTATCAACAAAAATTGTCTTTGTAATAAGAAAGCTTTTCGGCGGCGGAAAGAAGAAGCTTGACTCACTTTATAAAACAGCACGCAGTCGTTCTGAATTAGTAGCAACTTTTTTGGCTGTTTTAGAGCTTTGCAAAGCTAACCGCATAAAGATTGACGGAGAGGCTGAAAATCAGGAAATATCACTTATTAAGGGGCATAAAAACAGATGAAAACAAAAGAATTAGTACCCGCATTTCAAGCGATTTTGTTTGCAAGCGGTGAGCCTGTAAGTATTGAAAGATTTACACAGGTCTTTGATATAACACCCGAAAAGGTGAATGAAGTAATTAACATTTTAAAGGAAAATATGGATAAAGCTGATAGCGGTTTAGAGCTTGTAAGACTCGAAAACACCTATCAGATAGCAACAAAAACCGATTATGCCGATTATATTAAAAAAGCCTTTGATTTAAGACGCAGAACACCGCTTTCCTCTGCGGCGCTTGAAGTCTTGGCGGTTGTGGCTTACAACCAACCTGTTACAAAATCCTTTATAGAACAGGTCAGAGGTGTTGATTGCTCGGGCGTTGTTACAACACTTGTTGAAAAAGGACTTATTGAAGAAAGAGGAAGACTTGAGCTTCCCGGCAAGCCTTTGCTTTATGGCACAACAAAGAATTTCCTTCGTTGTTTTTCGCTTTCCGATTTGTCGGAGCTTCCGCCACTTCCTAAAGATGAAAACACAGAACGTGATATTGGCGAACAACTCGAAATCGAGGATACAAAACCTCAAGAGGAGATAGTTTAGTGATACCGCTTATAATTATTTCGGTAATTTTAGTTTTGGTGCTTACTGCTTTATTTGCTTCTGTTTCTCTCGATGTATGGTTTGATGAGGATTTTTACTATAAAGTAAAATTTCTCGGAATTACTGTATATAAAAGCGAAAGTGAAGAGAAGAATAAAAAAAAGAAACCAAAACAGAAAAAAAAGAGTGGGAAAAAGAAAGACTCACTTTTTACTCGTTTCAAGGAAAAATATGGCTTTGCAGGTGCTGTTAAAGAGTTTTTTAAATTCTTTAAAGATGTGCTTTCGCATACTAAAAAATATTGGAATAATATTAAAATCCGAAAGGTCTGCTTGGAGGTTGATGTGGCCTCCGGTGATGCGGCAAAAACCGCATTTGATTACGGTCTTGTCTGTACAGCGGCTTATCCCGTGCTTTCTTTTCTTGAGACCTTTGCGAATATAGAGTATAAGAGTATAAACATCAGAAGTGATTTTGAAGGCAAGGCTTCAAAGTTTACCTTTTCATCAAAAATTAAATCTAATATTTTTTTCCTTTTGAAAATAGCACTTGCTGTTTTTAATGATTATCAAAAATTTACTGCGAGGATTGAGACAAATGAGTGAAAACAACATTAAAGGCATTTTAGATGTCACAATGGAAAAGTTGAGAGGTATGATAAATGCCGACATCATTACAGGTAATCCGATTACTGTTGATGGAATTACTATGGTTCCTGTATCACGTGTATCATACGGTCTTGCTACAGGAGGAAGTGACTTTCCTTCAAAAACCGGACAAGATTTGTTCGGTGGGGGCGGCGGTGCAGGTGTGACTGTAGTACCCGTAGCTTTTGTTGTGATTAAAGATGGCAATGTTAAAATGATGCCCATTTATAATGAGCTTACAACCTTGGAAAAGGCTATTACAATGGTGCCCGAGCTTGTTGACAAAGCAAAGGAGCTTTTCCCTAAAAAAGATAACAATTAAGTGGTAAACAAAGCCTTTCCTTAATAGTATTTAAGGGAAGGTGACGGTATTTGAAAAAGTTATCAGCAATTATTATAGCTTTAGTTTTGTTTTGTCATAGCTTTTGTGTTTCTGCGGTTTCGGTTTCGGCAAAATCGGCAGTACTTATCAGCGGGGATACCTTTGAAGTGGTTTTTGAAAAAAACGCACACATAAAGCTCTCAATGGCAAGCACGACTAAAATAATGACAGGCCTTATTATTTGCGAGAACAAGGATTTAAGCGACAAGGTTACGGTGACTGCCGATATGTTGAGGGTAGAAGGCTCATCTATGGGGCTTCGGGTAGGGGATACTTTGACATATCGTGACCTGCTTTATGGACTAATGCTCCTTTCGGGAAATGATGCGGCAAATGTTGCGGCAATATCCATCGGCAAAAGCCTCGAAAAATTCGCTGATATGATGAATGAAAAAGCTCGAAGTCTGGGACTGAGCAATACGAATTTTGTGACTCCGTCGGGACTTGACGGCGAAAACCATTATACAACAGCTTACGATTTAGCCTGTCTTACAAGGCATGCGCTTTTAAACGAGGATTTTGCACTTGCGGTTTCGACATATACCGCTGACATAACTTATGGAAATCCGCCTGTAAAAAGGACACTTACTAACCACAACAAGCTTTTAAAAAGAATAGATGGTGTTATCGGTGTCAAAACGGGATTTACAAAAAAATCGGGCAGGTGCTTGGTTTCGGCATATAAAAAGGATGGCAGATTTTTAATAGCGGTAACCCTTAATGCCCCTAATGATTGGCAAGACCACGAAAATTTAATTGAGTACGGTCTTGCAAATACCAAGGTTATGGATTTTTATTTTGACAGGCAATATACCCTTTTGCTTCAAAATGCGGGAATAAGCTCGGTGGAATTTAAAGTGCCGAGTATTACTCTTTGTTGTGTAAATACAGATAATATTACTGCAACGGTTTCTTTTCCTAATAAACTTTCTGCACCTGTTAAAAAAGGCGAGGTTTTGGGTCTTGCTTTTTACAAATGCGGTGAAAAGGATATATGCTCGGAAAAAATCACATTGCAGTTTGACATAAAAAAAGCGGAGAATAATAAAATACAAAGCAGAACGTTTTTTGATAGTTTACGTTCTGTATTTTTCGGAATTTGGGAGAATTGAATGAAAACTAATAAAATAAGACTTCAAAAACATTTGTCAGAATCGGGTGTTGCTTCTCGCCGCAAGGCAGAGGAGCTAATTGCGCTTGGCAAGGTTCGTATAAATGGCAGAGTGGCGCAAATCGGTGCCAAAGTTGACCCTAAGCGTGACAAGGTGACCGTAAGAGGTAAAACGGTTATAGCTCAAACCAAAAAAATGTATATAATGCTTCACAAGCCGAGAGGCTATGTCACAACCCTTAAGGATGAGCTTGACAGAAAGTGTGTAAGCGACCTTGTAAAAGATGCAGGAGTTAAGCTTTTCCCGGTAGGCAGGCTTGACCGCAATTCCGAAGGTCTTCTTATTATGACAAACGATGGAAATTTTGCGAACAGTCTTACACATCCATCAGCACACGTTAATAAAACCTATCGTGTGACTGTCGAAGGCGATGTTACAGATGAAAAGCTCTTAAAACTCAAAAACGGAATTCTTCTCGATGGCGTTAAAACACTTCCTTGTGACTGCTTTGTGGCAGAAAAAAGAGGAGAGAGAACAGTTTTGATTTTTATTATCCACGAGGGCAGAAATCGCCAAATCAGACGTATGTGCGAGTCGGTAGAGCTAAAGGTTTTACGACTCAAAAGAACCGAAATCGCCGGTGTAAAGCTTGGTATGCTTCCCCAAGGCAAGTGGCGCCCTCTAAACGAAAAGGAAATGCGCCATTTGACAAATGTATCGACAACTCAAAAGGAGAATTAAAATGCTGACTTTAGCGCCTTTGAAAAATAAAGCAGAAGTAGAAGCGATTTTTAAAGCTAAAAATATCCCGTTCAACGAATTTTCGGGTGTTGTTACCGCAAATGATGGTACGTGTGTTATCGGTATGTCGCTTTATGAATTGACAAACGATAAAATGACGGTTTTTTATATTGAACCCGTGTCGGATATACCCTTGGCAGATGGTATTTTGAGAAGTACACTTCACATAGCGGCAGAAAGAAGCATAATGTCGGCATATTACGCAGAACCAATGGATGTCAGTTTTCTCAAAAAGGTTGATTTTATTAAAAAAGAGGAGGAAAAAAGCCTTCAAATTGACAAGCTTTTTAAGAGCTGTTGTTCTTGTAAATAAATTTCAAAAAACCTAAAAAAATCCTTGACAAAATACCTCATATACTGTAATATATTAGGTATGCCGATGTGGTGGAATAGGCAGACACAAGGGACTTAAAATCCCTCGGTAGCAATATCGTACCGGTTCAAGTCCGGTCATCGGCACCATGCCTAATGTTCATAACGGACTTGACCGTTATGAACATTCTTTTTTTATGCACATTAGTGTTTGAGCAGGTTTTACCTGCTCTTTTTTTGTTATGCCGGTAAGGCTTTTGGTATATACGAAACCGAGACTCCTTGCCTTGTATCCTTTGTGATTCCTTGATTTAAAGCCATTTCCGGAATTTCTATATATCCTACGAATCGGTAGAATATCACAATTCGTTGGGTTTTGTATTTTCCTTCGCCTTCAGTTTCGTGGACTTCAATATGGTCAATTAGTTCGCGGATTAGCGGTGCCGTGATGGTTTTCATCTCCATAAATTTACGAATTGCGTTCAAAAACATTTCTTTGTGGAAAACCTTCTTGCTGAGCTCATCGAGCCGCATTTTATATTTTAAGATTTTCTTTTTGAGTTCTTCTTTTTCGTTTTCGTATTTATGGGAGAGTTCCATATAGAATGAATCTGTGACCTTGCCCGACACATTGTCCTCATATAACCTTTCGTAAAGCTCATCAATTTTCTTAATTCTCGCTTGGCTTTGTTCTATGGTGGACTTAGTGTGTTTTTGCTCGGTCAACATATCCTTGTTTGTTTTATCTGCGAGCAACTGAGCAAAACCCTCCTGGTCGTATCTTAGAA
>JAZNWW010000059.1:0-50133 GCA_045593535.1 Acutalibacteraceae bacterium | reverse complement strand
CACCTTATATGGGAATTCCAAGTCGCAATCTCCAAGTCCCTTTTCTGTAACGTAAGGTTCTTCTAATAATTCGCCATTCACATAAACATTACCGTCGGCATCAATCGCCACTTCATCTTCAGGTAATGCTATCACTCGTTTTAGCAAAATCTTTCCTTGATAATAAAAGCCGATTAAATCGCCTCGTTCAAACTTCTTTGTTTTTAAAAGAACAACAATTTCATTATGTTCCAAAGTGGGTGACATACTATCACCTGAAATTTGAAGGATTGGCAAAAACAAAGTTGTAATTAAAACAGCCACGGCGGCTACTACCAAAAGCACAGAAACCGTACCCCGAAGAGCTTGGCGATAGTATGTTCCTCTTCGTATGCGTTTGCGCTCACTTTGAATTTCTGTTAATGAGGGGACAGAAACCTTCTTTGCGTGTTTATTAGCCATTTTCTATACCCTCGCACGATTCCTGTTTATTTGCTTCAAGAACAGCGTTTTGTGTTCGAAGTTGTTGCCACTTTGCGTACTCACTTTTATAAGCATCTTTTAATGTGTCAAACTTTTTCTCACCATCGGCGAGAATTTCTCTGACCTTTTTTTCAGCTTCTTCAATCTTTTTAGCACACTCTTTTTCTGTATTTTCCTTCATATATGAGATTTCACGTAAATATAAATCAGCTGTCATTTGAGCTGTCGAAAATACATTTGTCACTGACATAGCCGCATCAGCGATTGAACCCGCTGTGGAAATACGAATACGTTTATCCTGAAGTTCGGTCTTAAGCGACTCTATTTCTTCTTGCATTTCCTGTTCGTTTTTCTTTAACTGATAGATAATATCTACAAGTTCACGCCGGTTTAGTCGCTTTAATTCTTTGCTAATCATACCGTGCCCTCCTTGGTGTCTTTCTGACCTTCGAGAGCCGGACCTGCTATGGATACTCTTTCGTATGGACTATGAATTTTCTTTCCTTTGGTGCATCGTTCGTACTCAACACTTAAAATGGTCTTGAGGGTATGTATTGCTTGATCGTCGAGAGCCGAAAGCATGGAACAAATCTCATAACAATGTTCATTAAACACAGTAAGATCTGCGTCATACGCCTGCTTTAAGTTTAGCAAATTACAAATCTTTATAACTGTTTCATAGGATGTTCCGCCAATTCCTTTAGATAACGCATTAGAAAGCGTACTATACGGAATGCCGCTTTTTTCGGAAAACTTACGTACACTTTTGTATTGTTTTATTATTTCTGATTTGATAAGTTGTGTAATGCCATCCAAAACAAATCCCTACCTTTCTTCATTTTATGAAAATATCATGCGTAAAATGTATTATAGCACCATTAATCGACAATTGCAATATATATTAACGGAATTTGGTTAATTCTCTTTATAAATGAATTTATCAGAAAAACAAGCGAAAGCAAGATAAGATATAATCTCATCCGGCTTTATTTGTGACAGTTTGAATATTTAGTTTTGACTGCAACAGAGTATGTATTTCTGACGCATGTTAGAATGTATTCTACTCCTTTCTAAAACCGCCGAAAAACCGATTTTGATCGGATTTTGTGCAAATTGAGTTGGACAAAAATCAGCGAAAACCCTAGTGTTTACGCGGGTTTCTGACGGTTTATCCTATCTCATACGAGCAAGGCGAGTATCTATGTTCTCCAAAATTGTCTGAATTTTAATTCAGTAACAATTTTGAGAGGTTATAATAACACATTCCTCGATACGACGGACAATTCCTGTTGCTTTCATAATATATAATAATCTCCTTGCTTTACAAATTTGTACTGTTAGTATCTGTAAAACAAGGAGATTTATACTTGATTATTTCTTATTTCAATTTTTCAATACAGTTATATTTATCACCGTAATCGTCAATTGATTTTATAAAATTAGAAAAGTCGTTACTATAATATTTGGACCTATAGAGATTTATCAAATTTCTTCGAACTTCCATTTTGCCGTCTTTATAGACAACTACAGTATCATCCATACCTACATTCTGATAATATGGTGCAGAACCAAAATAATCGGTATATAAAACAAATTCAACTATGTAGTCAATATTTTTAAATTCTTCGGTGTTGTTTTCTTTGATATTAACTACTCTTGTGTTTTTAATTTCAAAATGTCTGTCTGTTTCAACTTTTGAATCTTCATATAAATCTTCCCAATGGTTTTCAAGCATACTTACCGCTTTTGAAACCATATTATTCTCATCAGTTCCACACGCATACAACGAAAAAATCAAACACAATACCAATAGTAACGAACAAAGTTTTTTCATTTCAGTTTCCCCAATCACGATAAATTTTATGATTGTATTATACAACAAATGTCAAATTACTGCGATAGCATCTTATATCTTCCCACCACACTATGTATCGCAATGCAAAACTTGTGTGAGCGGTGTCAATGTTGTTGTAAAGGTCACCCTGAAATTCAAAGAAAACGAATACCGACCGTGGAACGATGTGCTACGGTCGGTAAATTTTTTATCTTTTTATTTAGTTTTAAGCGGGCAATCGTTGTTGTTATAAATTTGGCAAACGATATTCTGAATTTTTAAAGCTTCTTTACCGGAAATCTGCAATTCCTCCAAGCCTAAAATTGATTTATAGAATTGCTCTATCTGAATATTGTGCTTAAAGCCCCAATAATCCTTTCCGCCGGACTCGGCGAGGACATCATCAACCTGATTTTCTACAGTTTCTGTTCTGCCATCGTTATATTCAATGACAGCTTTATCGTAAGAGAAAATAGCATTTCCGTTTTCGCAATACAAACGGATTTCTATAGGCTCATCCACCAAATAATTATTCATAGCAAAAAAGGAAAGCAATGCACCGTTCTTGTATTTGATAAGCCCCTCTGCCGAATCCTCGACTATCATATTTTTGTGGTTTCTGTTATGAAGGGATGACTGTATCTCTATCGGCTCGCTGTCAATCATCCAGTTGGCAAGGTCTAAAGAGTGTATCGCCTGGTCGATAATCACTCCGCCGCCTTCCTTATCCCAAGTACCCTTCCAATCGGATGAATCGTAATAATTATCGGGGCGGTACCAAGTGAGCGTTGTTCTGCCACACTTTACAGTACCGAGGCTGCCATCTGTAACACGCTTTTTTACAAGTTTTGAGGGTGTGTTATATCTGCACTGAAAAATTACACCATATTTAACACCGCATTTTTCTGCGAGCTCCACAGCATTAAGAGCATCCTCATATTTAATACTCATCGGCTTTTCACTAATCACATTTATGCCTGCCTTAAAAGCATCGCAGGCAACGGGTACGTGCAAATAATGTGGCAGGCAAATATGCACTGCATCCAATTTTTCGCAGTCAAACATTCCTTTATAATCGGTATATGCCTTTACGCCATATTTTTGTGCGGTTTTCTGCGCCCTGTCGGGTTTAATGTCGCAAACTGCAACCAATTCGGTTTCTTCAAGACTCACAATAGAATCTAAATGCATTACCGAAATACTTCCACAGCCAATGACTGCAACCTTTAACTTTTCCATATTTTTTTACCTCGCCAAAAGCTTTTGAACCGTTTTCTGTGCCAATTTAATATCATCAATAGGATTTTCGCCTGTCTCACGTTCGATTGTAAGATAGCCATCAAAACCGACTTCAAAGAGCGCCTTTAAATACTCGGCAAAGTCCACTTGACCCTCACCTAACGGAGTTTCTAAAAAATAGTCCGCAACATTAAGTGCCTCTATACCGCCCGTTGCAAAATGGTCATAAATAATTTCGGGGTCGGTTTTCTTTAGCATAACGCCATCTTTAACGTGAGTGTGTACGATGTATTTACCAAGCAATTTGACCGCTTCTACGGGATCCTGACCTGTTACCATAACGAAATTTGCAGGGTCAAGGTTAACACCGACACCGCATTCGGTATCCTCTAAAAACGCAAGTAGCGTTTTTGCGGTTTCGGGGCCGGTTTCAATAGCCAAGGTAATATTCCTATCTTTAGCATATTTACCGCACTCTGACAGCGCATCTACCATGACCTTATATCTTGGATGAGCTTTATCTGCAGGGATTACGCCTATATGTGTGGTTATAACCGACACACCGAAATCCTCTGCCAAATCGATAATACGCTTTGTCTTTTCAATACGCTCGCTATTATCCTCTGCTATTTGGAAGCCATATCCGCCCATATCACCGCAAAGGGCGCTTATTTCGAGATTGTTTTTCTTCAAAAGCTCCTTGATGTGGGATTTTTTCTCCTCGCTTAAAACCTCGGGACTAAACTCGCCTGTGGTGGCATAAATTTGTATGCCGTCAAAGCCTAATTCGCCCGCCAACTTAATACTGTCCTCAAGCGGAAGCTTAAAGCAATCTGTTATTACCCCAATTTTCATAGTCGTTCTCCTTTTTTGTATTCTGTGGGACTTACCCCAAAATGATTTTTAAATGCCCTGCTGAATGTATAAATCGAAGAATATTTCAGCAGTTCGGATATTTCGCCTATCGACAAACGGTTTTCTTTTATAAGCATAGACGAAACATCAAGTCGCCTTAACGTATAATACTGCATTAAGGTTTCCCCTGTGGTTTTGTGAAAAACATCCGACAAATAGCTGTAGCTATAGCCGAAATAATCCGACAATGTGCTTAATCCGTTCATCACATATATATGGGTACTTATGTAATTCATCATTTGATAGCAGAGCTCCTGCGATGAGCCAACGTTGAGTTTTTTATTCTTTTTATTACCGCCAAAATTTCTTATAACATATCGCATTATCTGATTAAGCGCAAATACCAGCATATCCTTTGAATATTCATCATCAAAAAATATTTCCGAAATACTGTTACCGATTAAGTATTCAATGTCTTTATCGGCGAACACCCTTTTTGTAGGGTCGCTGTAATAAAGCATTATCTCTTCAAACCTGTCAAGCAGCTTTTCATCATCCGGCCAAATCGATAAAAAATTATATTTAAGCGGTTTTTCTTTATCGGTGTAAATTGCATGTATATCACCCGGAAAGGACAGGTATATTTCGCCCGCCTTTATAGGCACAGAAACACCATTGGTTACCACATAGCCTCGCCCCTCAAGAATCAAAGTGAGCTCAAACCAATTTCTATGAATATGCGCATCTATTATCGTTTCATTGGTGCAATGTGTTCGTCCGATTTGCAGTAAAAATATATTATCGAGCTTTAACGGGTCCGACACATAGTGTTTTTCTATATGAAATTTTCTTTGTAGATTCACATTGTTTTCCATATAATCACCAAGGTCATTATACAACAAAAAAAATCTCTTGTAAATAAAATGTATAATTTTTTCTGCTTAAATGTCAATGTTTTTTGACAAATCTAAAAAAATGCTAAATTTTAGATAAAAAATTGTCATTTCATTTGTAATGTTACGATTATATAATATGATTAACAAGTTTAAGGAGGCTTCTCTTATGAATAAAAAGGTTATTGCAGTTATAGGCTGCGGAAGAATCGCAAATAATGCGCATTTTCCCGCTTTTGCTAAAATGGAAAACATTCGTGTTAAATATGCGTGTGATATTATTTTAGAAAAAGCAGAACAGCTAAAGGAAAATTTTCCTTTTATAGAGTCGGTTATAGAAGACTATAAAATCGCTCTTAATGACCCCGAGGTAGATGCTGTTTTCGTTTTAACTCCTAATTATGCGCACTACACGATTACAATGGATGCTTTAAAAGCCGGCAAGCACGTGTTCTGTGAAAAGCCCATTACCGTAAACTATGAGCTATCCTGCGAAATGGCAGAGGAAGCCCACAAGCAAGGCAAGATTTTAAACATTGGTGTTTGCAATCGTTATCATAAATCCGTTGAAATGCTCGAACAGCTTAACCGTGAAGGCAAATTCGGTAATATTTACCACGTTTACTGCTCATTCCGTTCCTGCCGTTCAATTCCGGGACTCGGTGGCGCATTTACCACAAAATCACAGTCTGGCGGCGGCGTGCTTATAGATTGGGGCGTACATTTCCTCGACCTTATTTTATACATATTAGGCAGTCCAAAGCTTAAAAACCTTACCTGTGATGCCTACTCGGAACTTGCAAAGGATATGAAAGAATACAAGTATTGGGATATGTGGGCAGAAGATACTGCTGATATCGAAAACGGTACTAATGATGTTGAAGACTTTATAACCGGTCATGTCCGCACCGACAAGGCAAGCATTTCCTTTAACGGTGCTTGGGCACAAAATATTATGAAGGATGAAATGTATATTGATTTCCTTGGTGATAAATGCGGTGCTCGCCTTACCTATGGCGGTAAGTTTGAGATATGTGATGGCTCAACGCTTGAAGCTATTGTGCCCGAATACGATATTCCGGATATGTATCTTTGCGAGGATAACGACTTTATCAATTCAATAACAACAAACGAAAAGAATCGTAATCATATTGACAACATTCTTGAAAGTGCAAAGCTTTTGGATGCGCTGTATCAGTCCGCCGATAAGAAGGGAGAAGTAGTGCTTTAATTATGAAAAGTATAGGTTTTGTTGATTTTTATTTAAGCGAATGGCACGCAAATAATTATCCTGCTTGGATTAAAGAGGCTTGTGACGCACTCGGCTTGAATTATGAATTAAAATACGCTTGGGGCGAGCAGGAAATTTCACCTGTTGACAACGTTAGCACTGATAAATGGTGCGCCGATATGGGTGCTACCCGTTGCAATACTATCGAGGAGCTTTGCGAAAAGAGTGATGTAATATTTATTTTATCACCCTCTAACCCCGAAAAGCATATCGAATATGCAAGGGTAGTATTGCCCTATGGCAAGCCCACCTATATAGACAAGCCCTTTTCCGATACTATAGAGGATGCAAAGGAAATATTCGATATTGCAGAAAAATACGGTACTCCGTTTTTCAGTTCATCTGCACTGCGGTATGCTACCGAGCTTGATGATACCGATACCTGTGCCGCAATCACAACCTTTGGCAGCGGTTCTAATTTAGAGGAATACATAATCCATCAGGCAGAAATGATTGTTAAAAAAATGGGACTCGGTGCCAAAGCTATCAAGGCGGAGGAAATCGGCAAATGCCAATATTTCCTTACCATAAAATATGATGATTCCCGCCGTGCCGGCATGCATTTTGCAAAGGGTGGCGCTCCGTTTGTGGTTACAATGTCACCAAACGATGAGTATAACGTGATATATAAAAACATCGAATCTGACTTTTTTGTCTTTTTGATTAAAGACGTTTTAAGATTCTTTGAAACCAAAACCCCAAGCTTTGATACTCGTGAGACCTTGGAGGTAAACCGAATTTTAGTAGCCGCCATTAAAGCCAAAAACACTCCGAATGAGTGGATTGAAATTTAATGTACTAATATAGCATAAATAAAAAAGCGAGGTGAAATTCACCTCGCTTTTGCTATCCTTTGTACGCTTTTGCCTGCAAATATAAGCAGAATAGATAAATCTGTCACCCTACATTTTTTACTGCAAATATTGACTTCTTTATGGCGGTTTATTATAATTAACTTCGAGGTGTTTTTGATGAAAATAATCAGACAAGAAACTTGTGAAAATATTTTTCCCTTTATTGCATACATACCCGATAACATTAGTAGCAGTCCCGCAATAATTATTCAGCTTCACGGTGCGGGTGAACGTGGAAACGGAGGAAGCGATACCGACAAGGTTTTGGTTCACGGTTTTTCAAAAATCGTAAACGATGAAAATCTCAAAGACTGTGTTTTGGTAATGCCTCAATGTCCCCTTAATTCCTTTTGGGCGGCAAAGGTTGAAAGTATAAAGAAGTTTATTGACCAGACGATACTCAAATTTTCGGCAGATACAAGCAGGGTCTATCTTTGCGGCTTGAGTATGGGCGGTTTTGGTACGTGGTACACCGCTATGGCTTACCCCGAGATGTTTGCGGCTATCGCCCCTTGTTGCGGTGGTGGTATGGCTTGGAATGCAGGCGTACTCAAGATGCCGATATGGACATTTCACGGACTCGATGACGATGCCGTTTCACCAAATCAAACAATTGAAATGATAAAAGCGTTAGAGGGCATTAACCCCAATTTTAAATATGATTTATATGAGGGTGTCGGCCACGATTCTTGGAATAAAGCCTTCACCGAACCCACACTAAACTGGTTGTTGTCACATAAAAAAGCGGAGTAATTCACCCCGCTTTTTTCTTATATTAAGTGCAGATATTGATTGTTTGATTACTCATTACGCATTAAATTTTCTTTCCCTTGAAGAAACGCAGGTTTTGTGTTAAAATTGATACATAAAATTCGGGAGGCAGAAAAATGAAGATTACCGAAAATAAAGAATACAAAAGAGTTTTTGAAATTTTCGAGGAGATTTGTGCCATTCCTCACGGTTCGGAAAATATGGAAGGCATCAATAAATATTGCATTGATTTCGCAAAGAAAAATAATTTAAAATACACTACCGACAGTGCCTTAAATGTCATCATTTATAAAAAAGCGACAAAGGGCTATGAAAAGGTGAAGCCTGTTATTTTACAGGGGCATTTGGATATGGTTTGTCAAAAGACAGCCGACAACAACTTTGATTTCACAAAAGATGAGCTTGAATTAGAGCTTGATGGTGATTTTTTAACCGCCAAGGATACAACTCTCGGCGGAGACAACGGAATTGCTGTCGCTATGATTATGGCGTTGCTTGAACGAGATGACCTTTGTCACCCTGCTATCGAGGCGGTATTCACCACCGATGAGGAAATTGGAATGATTGGCGCTACAGCTCTTGATACCTCTCTTTTAAAGGGGGACAAGCTGATAAACCTCGACTCAGAGGAGGAAGATGTCGTCACCGTTTCCTGTGCTGGCGGTATTGATTTCAAGGCAAAAATGCCTATTAAAAGAGAAAAGGTCGAGGGCGAACAGATAATCCTCACATTAAAAGGACTTTTGGGCGGTCATTCAGGTGTTGAAATCGACAAAAATCGTACAAATGCCGATGTTTTGCTTGGAAGACTTCTTTTAACCCTAAAACAAAGCTGTGATTTCTATATACTCGATATTTCGGGTGGCGACAAATCAAACGCTATTCCGAATTTAGCAAAGGTTGAGCTTGTAAGTAAAAAGTGCGATGATTTAATCTGCAAAGCAAAGCAAATACTAAAGGATATAACCGCTGAAATTGAATCCTCTGAACCCGATTTTGACTATTTAATCCAAAACGGCGAAAAGGGCTTTTTCAATGCTTTAGACAAAGAATCAGCAGATAATTTGATTTTTGCCCTTTCTAACACTCCAAATGGCATAATCTCTATGTCGGCGCAAATCGGAGGTCTCGTTGAAACCTCTTTAAATCTCGGCATTTTAAGCTCTTGTCAAGATGAAATCCTTTTCAACTACGCCCTTCGCAGTAACAAGGCAACTGCACTCAATTTCTTGGCAGAAAGGTTAAAGAATTTCTATTCTGTGGTTAAAGGCACCTGTGAGACCTCGGGCTTTTACCCGCCATGGGAATATAAAAAAGAATCAACACTTCGTGTTATTTACAGCGATGTCTATTACGGAAAAACCGGCTCTCTTCCCAAAATCGAGGCAATTCACGCAGGGCTTGAGTGTGCCGTCTTTGCCGACAAAATAAAGGACCTCGACTGTATCGCAGTAGGACCGACACTTCTTGACGTGCATACCGTCAACGAAAAGCTTTCAGTTTCTTCAACTGAAAGGCTGTACGATATAATAATAGACGTACTAAAAAGATGTAAATAGTAAATCATTGCTTTTATATAAAATTTATGATACAATAACTTAAAACATAAAATTTTTTAAAAAAAGGAGTTATTATGGAAAATAAAAACGAATTTAAACCGTATATTCCGGCTGAAAAAATCACTCCCGAACTCACTGTCACATCCATCATTATGGGTATTATCTTGGCGGTTGTATTCGGTGCGGCAAACGCTTATTTAGGACTTCGTGTGGGTATGACCGTTTCGGCGTCAATTCCCGCCGCTGTTATCGCAATGGGCGTTATCCGTGTTGTTATGAGAAAAAACTCAATACTTGAAAGCAATATGGTGCAAACCATCGGCTCTGCAGGTGAGTCCTTGGCGGCAGGTGCAATTTTCACACTTCCCGCTCTTTTCCTTTGGGCAAAAGAGGGCAAGATGGACGAGCCCAACCTTATAGAAATCACACTTATCGCACTTTTGGGCGGTTTGCTTGGCGTATTCTTTATGATTCCGCTTCGTAATGCACTTATCGTTAAAGAGCACGGTACACTTCCCTATCCCGAAGGAAAGGCTTGTGCAGAGGTTATGTTAGCCGGTGAGGATGGCGGCTCAAAGGCTTCTACCGTTTTTGCGGGTATGGGCTTTGCAGCATTTTTTAAATTTATTGTTGACGGTCTTAAAATTGTCCCCGGTGAAGTAAGTGTTTCGGGTCCTCGCAAGCTTTATCCCGGTTCTATCGGCACACAAATTTACCCCGCTGTAATGAGTGTTGGCTACATTTGCGGACCGAGAATTTCCTCATATATGTTTGCAGGCGGCGTATTAAGCTGGCTTATTTTAATCCCGATTATTGTTATTTTCGGAGAAACTACAGTTATGTTCCCCTCCGTAGATGCGACTATCGGTGAAATGTACAACACAGGCGGCGCAAGTGCCATTTGGAGCTCCTACATCCGTTACATCGGTGCAGGCGCTTTGGCAGCCGGCGGTATTATAAGCCTTATCAAGTCACTACCCTTAATCGTTTCTACATTCAAAGGCGCACTCGGTGGCTTTAGCGTAGGCGGCGGCAGTAAAGCCCGTACTGAACAGGATATAAACACAAAAATTGTTCTTATCGCAATTCTTGTTTTAACCTTACTTGTATGGCTTGTTCCCGCTATTCCCGTTCCCTTAATCGGTGCTGTAATTGTTGTAATATTCGGCTTCTTCTTTGCAACTGTTTCTTCCCGTATGGTAGGACTTGTAGGAAGCAGTAACAACCCCGTTTCAGGTATGTCGATTGCAACCTTACTTATCGCTACATTAGTATTAAAGCTTATGGGTAATGCGGGATACAAAGGTATGGAGACCGCTATTGCTATCGGTTCTATTATATGTATCGTAACCGCCATTGCAGGTGACACCTCGCAAGACCTTAAAACAGGTTATATTTTAGGCGCCACCCCCAAAAAGCAGCAAATCGGTGAGTTAATCGGTGTTGGAGCATCTGCTCTTGCTATCGGTGGCACGCTTTATCTTCTCAACTCGGCTTGGGGCTTTGGCGGAGAGGAATTAGCCGCTCCCCAGGCAACACTTATGAAGACAGTTGTTGAAGGTATTATGCAAGGAAATCTCCCTTGGGGTCTTATACTAATCGGCGTATTTATTGCCATTGTGGTTGAGCTTATCGGTATTCCGGTGTTGCCATTTGCTATCGGCGTGTATCTGCCCGTTCAGCTTAACGCTTGTATTATGGTCGGCGGTATTATTCGCTTGTTCTTTGATAAGATTAAAAACGAAAAGAGAAGAAACCGTGTCACAAACGACGGAATACTTTTCTGCTCCGGTATGATTGCCGGCGAAGGCTTGGTAGGGATTTTACTTGCGGTGTTTGCGGTTGTGGGTATTGACAAGGCAGTTGATCTTTCGGGTAAATTGGGTCTTTCCTCTACCGTATCGAATATCGGAAGCCTTCTTGTATTCGGACTTGTTATTCTTTCACTTCTTGGCTTTAGCGCATTTAAAAAGGATAAAAACAAAGACTGATTATGAAAAAAGAAATCATATCAAAAAATTATCTTGAAAACGTAGCTCAAAAAGCAGTTGAAAAATTTTCTATTGATGAAAAAGGTCTTGTTACACTCGAAATTGAAAACAAAGGAATTGCGAACAAAATTGCCCAAACCTTCTTCAAAAGGCCAAAGGTCAGCTTTATCCACCTTGACGAACAAGGAAGCTTTGTCTGGAATTTAATTGACGGACAAAAGGATATTATTGAAATCGGAAAAAACGTCAAGGAGCATTTCGGTGAAAAAGCCGAGCCTTTATATGAACGACTTGCAAAATTTTTCAAGATTTTAGAGAGTTATAAATTTATAACCTTCAAATAAACGAACGCCCTGTGTTGTATTTGTTACAGCACAGGGCGATTTTTATATTTATCACAATATTTTTTCCATTGTAATTTTTTGGGACTTGAGCTCCATTTTTTCATAAAAGGACAATGCGCCTTTGTTATCACTCCAAACATTGAGTGTCACATTGTAGCAATCAATTTGCCTTGCAAAATCAAGAACATATTCATAAAGCGCTTTACCAATGCTTTTTCCACGTTTATTTTCATCGACACAAAGGTCATCAATATAGAGTGTTTTTATATCGGTGAAAATATTGTGATTTGTATGCCTTATTATCACACAAAAAGCATAGCCGATTACTTCGTCCCCTTCTGTCGCCACAAAAATCGGTTTTGTATCATCGAGAATTATTTTCTCGAGCTCCGAGTCGGTGTATTTTTTAGCACCGGTTTTGAAAATGTCGGGTCGGGCATTGTGATGAACCTCAAGGACTTGTGATAAAAGCTTGTTAATACCTTTTAAATCAGTTATGTCAGCACGTCTTATTTCCATCTCTAAAATTCCTTTCGCAAATAGGCAGTCGAACTGTAATACCAAAATGATTTTCATTTTTTGAAAAGGCAGATATTTTACCGTTATGAGCCGAAGTTATTGCTTTTGCCATAGAAAGCCCAATACCATATCCTCCGTTTTCGGAGTTTCGTGATTCATCGGTTCTGTAAAATCTGTCGAACACATTGCCGAGGTTTTCTTTTTTAACCGCCTTTGTGGTCGTGTTCTCTACAGACAGTATAATCTGTTTTCCTTTCATAGTCAAATTCAAGACAATTTCGCTGTTTAAAGGAGAATATTTAAAGGCATTTTCAAGCAGAATTGAAACCAATTTTTCAATGGATTTCAAATCCCCTTTTAACGTGAGCATCGGCTGAATGTTGGCAAGAATTGTCTTGTTTTTACTTTTCGCCAAGGGGCTAAAAGAATTCACCGCTTCACTCACAATGTCAGAAAGCGGAAAATCAATCATTTTAGGGAGGTTTACGCTTTCCTCCATACGAGAAAGGTAAACAAGGTCGTTAGTAAGTGTCGCCAATTTGTCGGTTTGCTGTTTTATATCTTCGAGACTCTCATTTCCGCCAATTTCCATTTCAAGTACATCAACATTTGCTCCGATAATGGTAAGCGGTGTTTTTATTTCGTGACTTGCATCGGTTATAAATCGCTTTTGCTTTTCGTAAGACTCGGCAATAGGCTTTATGATTTTGCCCGACAGAAAAACAATAATAATTGTGATAATGAGGTATCCGAAAAGGGATACCGTAAGGCTTGTAACAAAAAAGCTTTTAAAAGCATCTAATTTTCTGCCACAGTCAAGAAAGGTTATACGAATACCGTTTGAACTATCACTTTTTATGTATCTGAAATCCCCTATAAAGCCGAATTTTTTCTTTTCGTTTAGTGCTTTCTTTGCGTACAAAACAGCGTTTTCCTCATCAACAGCGGTGATTTTTAATGTATCGGCAAAAACCACTTTTTCGTTTTTATCAAATTCAACCGTAAAAAACCTCGACTCAAATGGAATTTCGGGAGACATCGGCTTCATACCAAAATCTTTTTTATCTTCTTGAAAAAGGTTATCGGGGAAATGTCCTTTGTTATCCGAAATCATACTGAGCACAAAATCCGATTCGTTTACAACTGTGTTGTAATTGATTAAATTCATACCTGCTACTATAACCAATAAAAGAGCAAGCAATGCGGTCAAAGAAAGTATTATGAATTTTCGTTTTAACTTATTTATCATTTATTTCCTCCAAAGAATATCCTGCATTTCGGGAGGTTTTAATTTGTATATCCGCCTTTAGTGCTGTCAGCTTCTTTTTCAAATAAGAAATATATACCCACACAATATTTATTTCCGCATCGCTGTCATATCCCCAAATTTTTTCCATAAATCTGTCCGGAGAAATTAAAATATGCGGATTTGCAATTAACATATAAAACATCTGAAATTCTTTATTCGCAAGCTTAAAGCTACCGCTTGGTGAAGATAAAATATAGGTTGCGGTGTCGAGTGTTATATTTCCAAAGGTAAGCTTTGAATCAGTTGCGGTGTGACTTCTCGTTATTGCACGCAAGGTGGCTAACAGCTCTTTTGTGTTGAAGGGCTTTGTGAGATAATAATTTGCTCCGCTGTCAAGGCCTAAAACCTTGTCCTCAATTTCAGCCTTTGCTGTAAGCAAAAGCACAGGAATATTATTACCCGCTGCACGCAGTTTTTTAAGCGCAGTTATACCATCCATCACAGGCATCATAATATCAAATATAGCGACATCGTAAATTTCTGACTCCAAATATTCCAATGCATCTTCACCGTTGTAAACCGCATCGGCAGAATAATTGTTTTTTTCAAAAATTTTGATAAGAGCACGTGATAACGAGGGCTCATCTTCGGCTAAAAGTATTCTCATTTTTTCACATCATTTCGTTTTGTCTTTATACATTATAACACATAATAATACATTTCGCTTAATTAAAATTAAAAATTTTTAATCTTTTTTGTCTCATTTAAGTTTTGGGCTTTAAAATTGGTTTACACTCATAAATGTTAGCCAACAGGAGATGACATTATGCCGTTTAAAACGGTTTTCAAACGTTGTGAATTGAAATATATGATAACCGTTTCACAAAAAGAAAAGATATTGAGCGAGATTGGAAAATATATCCGACCTGACAAATACGGAAAAACCACAATCAGAAACATTTACTTTGATACACCCGACTACAGACTGATTCGCCGTTCCATCGAAAAGCCAAATTACAAAGAAAAGCTGCGTATCAGGGCGTATAGAACAGTAGAAAAGAACGGTACTGTTTTTGTCGAGCTTAAAAAGAAATATAACGGGATTGTTTATAAACGCCGTGCCGCTCTCGAACAAGACAAAGCTATGCGGTGGCTTGAAGGCAAAAAACCTCCTACAGAAAACACACAGGTAATAAGAGAAATAGATTATTTTTTAAAGTACTATAAAACTCTTCGTCCCGCATTGTTCTTGTGCTATGACCGTGAAGCATATTTTACAAGAGACGCAAGTGATTTTCGCCTGACCTTTGATAGCAATATTTGTTGCCGAGAAAGCAAATTGTCATTATGCGAAAAGCCGAACGGTATCAAGATATTGCCCGAAGAAAAGGTCCTTATGGAGATTAAATGCTCGGGAAGCATTCCCTTATGGATGACCGCAATACTTTCCCGTGAAAAAATTTACAAAACCCCGTTTACAAAATACGGTACTGCTTACAGTACAATAATTTTTCCAAAATTAAAGGAGCAAAATCGTTATGTTAAATAATATTTTTAAAGGTATTTTTGATACACCTACAAGCCAAGTTATAAGTCTTTCAAGCTTTTTGTTGTGCGTTGCGTTTTCACTTTTTGTCGGAATAATATTAGCTCTATCTTATATGTACAAAACCCGATACACAAAGAGCTTTGTCATAACCCTTGCGTTATTACCGGCAGTAGTATGTGTCGTAATTATGATGGTCAACGGAAATGTCGGAACAGGTGTGGCTGTTGCCGGTGCTTTCAGTCTTGTTCGCTTTCGCTCGATACCCGGAACCGCCAAAGAAATCGGCGCACTCTTTTTAGCGATGGGAGCGGGGCTTATATCCGGTATGGGCTATCTTGCCTTTTCCTTTGTTTTTACAGTAGTATTAGCTGCTATGTTTATGCTCTACAACAAAATGGATTTGGGCACACGTAAAAATGCGGCTCGCTATAAAACTGTCCGAATTGTAATTCCCGAGGATTTAGATTATACCGATGTTTTTGAAGATGTATTCGATTGTTATGCCGAAAAAACGGAATTAGTACAGGTAAAAACGATAAATATGGGAAGTATGTACAGACTGACTTATGACCTCGTTCTTTCTGATATTGGGAAGGAAAAGGAAATGATAGATAAATTAAGAGAACGAAACGGAAATCTCGAAATCACCGTTTCAAAGCAGTCAACCGTAAGCACCGAGCTTTAAAAAGGAGTGTGTATGATGACTTTTTTTAAAAAGCTTATACCTATTTTTTTAGGGATAGTAATTCTTTTATCGGGCTGTAGCAAAACAACCGAAAATAGTGAAAATCTAACCGAAAAAGCGGTTTCCGACACAAGCTTCGAGAAAACCGATGAAGATATGTTTACAGACAGAGATATGGATGACTCCTTCGATCAAAATAGCGCTGTTAAAATCACTTTAAATGGTGACAGCGCCACTTCTAATGACGATTCTGTAAATATCACAGATGGTATTGTTAAAATCACAAAGGAAGCCACTTATATTATAAGTGGTAGCTTGAAGGATGGTCAAATAATTGTCGATGCTGATGAAAAAGCAAAGCTTCAAATTGTACTGAATAACGCCGAGATAACGAGTAAATCTTCTGCACCGATTTATATAAAAACTGCCGATAAGGTTTTTATAACCTTAGCTGAAAACAGCGAAAACTCCCTCACAAACAGCGGAAGCTTTGAGGCAGATGGCGACATCAATATAGATGGTACTGTTTTTTCAAAGCAGGATTTAACCTTCAACGGAAAAGGTGCCCTTGTTGTCACCTCACCTTCCGCTCACGGTATTGTTTGTAAGGATGATTTAGTTTTCACCAACGGTAGCTATACTATAAATTCTGCTTCTCACGCACTTGATGCAAACGATAGCATAAGAAGTATAAACGCAAATATTACTGCCGACTCGGGCAAGGATACTTTTCACGCAGAAAACAGCGATGATGATACTCTCGGATTTATATACATATCAAGCGGTAAATACACCCTTGAAGCCGAAGGTGATGGTATCAGCGCAGGAAGCACCTTACAGATAAATGGCGGTGAGTTCAGTATTCTTGCAGGCGGAGGAAGTGAAAACGGAGAAAAGCAAAGCTCCGGAAATTATGGTGGCTTTATGGGCGGTGGTCACAAAAGCTTCGGCGGCGATATGCCGGGCGGCAAGGGCGGTATGGGTATGCGTGGCACAAGCATTACAGATACCACAACAACCACTACCGACAGCGAAAGCAGTAGTATGAAGGGCATTAAATCTGCAAGCAGCGCCTTAATAAAAGGCGGTACATTTACTATAAACTCTGCTGATGATACACTTCACACCGATTCCTCGCTATATATAAATGGTGGCAGCTTCTCTATCAATTCGGGCGATGATGGCTTGCACGCAGAAGAAATTTTAGAAATCACGGGCGGTATATTTACTATAAATGAAAGCTATGAAGGAATAGAGGCACTTCACATTAAAATTTCGGGTGGAGACATAACCCTTACAGCAGATGATGATGGTCTAAATGCCGCCGGCGGTACGGACCAAAGCGGTTTTGAAGGCCGAGATAACGGGAACTTTGGAGGAAAAGGCGGAGGTCCGGGTATGATGTCTCAAGGGAACGGAAGCATTGTAATATCGGGCGGAAAGCTTAACTTTACCGCTTCGGGAGATGGCATTGATGCCAACGGAACAATCGAAATTACGGGCGGCGAAATTTCCGTTTGCGGCCCAACTATTGGTGACACCGCAACCTTGGATTACGACACCTCCTGCGCTATTCGTGGCGGTACCTTTGTCGGCACAGGCGCTTCAAATATGGCACAAACCTTTAGTGATTCTTCACAGGGTGTAATTGCAGTAAGTGTCGGAAGCTGCTCTGCCGACACAGAAATTGTAGTCAAGGATTCCTCCGGTAAAACCTTGATTTCCCATACGCCGCATCTTGATTTTGCGGTTGTGATTATTTCAAGTCCCGACATCGAAAAGGGTGAAAGCTATACCCTTTCCATAGGAAATGAAAAAGCAGATATAACGGCTAATTAAAGCTTAAAACCGTAGTTTTAAAACTACGGTTTTTTGTTGAATAATTATTGAAAAGTGGTATAATGTGTGTTGTGAGGTGAAAAAAGTGAAATACGAAAGTCTTTCAAATGAAATTGCACAAAGCATTGAAAATGACCGAAAACAATCAAAAAAAGGTCTCGCTTTTGATGAAAGCCGAGTTTTACGCCGTGACAATGAGCGTGATAAAGCAAATGTACTACGAACTGCATTTATAAGAGACATTGACAAGATAATTCATTGTCCCTTCTATAACCGCTATGCCGACAAAACACAGGTTTTTTCCTTTTATAAAAATGATGACATTACAAGGCGAGGACTTCACGTACAGTTGGTTTCACGAATTGCAAGAACAATTGGTAAAGCGCTGAACCTTAACCTTGATTTAATCGAGGCAATAGCACTCGGCCACGATATAGGCCATACACCCTTTGGTCACGCCGGAGAAAGCTTTTTAGATGAAATTTACTTTTCACATACAAAAAGACATTTTAGTCACAACATTCACTCGGTCCGTGTTCTTGACAGCATTTATCCGTATAACATAAGCCTTCAGACTTTAAGCGGTATCGCTTCACACGATGGCGAAATGGAGCTTTCGGAATATCGCCCAAAGCCTCTACAGAGCTTTGCCGAATTTGATGAGCAGATTGAAAATTGCTATTTGAACAAAGAAAACGTAAAAAAATTAGTGCCTTCAACCCTTGAAGCCTGCGTTATGAGAATTTCGGATATCATAGCCTATTTAGGTAAAGACCGACAGGATGCCGAAAAGGCGCATTTAATTAAAAACAGTGATTTCGAAAACGGAGCAATCGGCACTTACAACGCCGAGATTATAAATAATTTAATTGTCAATATTATCGAAAACAGCTATTCAAAACCGTATATTAAAATGGATGAAGAGCATTTTAAAGCACTCAAAAAGGCAAAAGCCGACAATTACGAATTGATTTATAAAAACGATACCATATCGGATGTGACAGGTGAAATTATTAAGCCTATGATGAAGGAGGTTTACGAAAGACTGCTAAACGATTTGGTCAGTCAAAGTAAATCCTCTCCGATTTTTACACATCATATTGATTATGTGAATAAGGCGTTTTATAAACGAGCAAAACCTTACGAAGATTGTGAGCCTAACCAAATAGTAGTCGATTATATTGCGAGTATGACCGATGATTATTTTGTGGATTTGTATTCTCACCTTTTCCCAAAAAGTGAAAGAAAAATTGAATATAAGGGGTATTTTTGAAAAATAAACTTAAAACCACAGCTGTTGCTGTGGTTTTTTGAACTATGTGTTAAAATTACTATGTGTTTTATAATTCGTGCCGTAGGCACACTGAACATTGTTAATAATTTCGGACAGATAAAAGAGTGAAAAGTGAAGAGGTAATAGTGAAAAAGTAAAATCCCCGTACTAACGTACGAGGATTTTTGGCTGGGGAATAGGGATTCGAACCCCAACAAACAGAGTCAGAGTCTGTCGTGCTACCGTTACACAATTCCCCAAAATTTTTTCACAGCACTATTTATTATACCCCTTTTTCTTTTCTTGTCAAGGCTTTTTTGCAAAAATATGGACAAATTTCACAAGGAGTAGAATTTCTGCTATTTACAAGTGATTAAAAAATTGCTATAATGTAGGGTAACAGGTTCGAGTTTAGATACTTTGGCAAAGATACAATAAAAATCGGAGTGTAAAAATGAAATACTACATAAATCCGACATCCTTTTCGGCAGTTTTTACATTGCCGGTAAGTGTTGTTGATACTCATTTTAAATTTGCAAAGCCCGAGCACATCAAGGTTTTGCTTTACGTTATGCGAAATATGTCAAATGACCCTGAAGAAGCTCTTATAGCGAAAGAATGCGGTGTCAGTGAATTTGATGTAGCCGAGGCACTTCTTTATTGGGCTGACAGTGGTGTACTTTTGCCGAAAGAGTCGGCTATACCCGCCAAAAAAGAAGAAAAGTCGGTTATCAAAAAAAATCAAAAACCAACGAGAAGCGATGTGGCAAAACGTGCTGATGACCCAAAAATTCGCTATATGCTGCGAGAAGCGCAGAGTAAGTTCGGCAGAATTTTAAAAAGCAACGAGGCTTCGACTTTTGTTTGGCTTTATGATGATGAGGGGCTTGATGTTTCCTTGATACTCCTCATTATTCAATATGCGGTAGCTCATAACAAGGCGAATATCCGTTTTATTGAATCGACTGCACTTTCTTGGGTGAAAAAGGGAATTTGCGATATAGAAAGTGCCGATGAAGAACTACGGAAAATGGCAATTTCCGAGCAAGCTTGGGGGGTTGTATCAAAATGCTTCGGACTCGACAAGCGAAAGCCTTCACAAAAAGAATCGGATTATGCTTATCTTTGGGTAAATGATTGGGGATTTTCTCGTGAAATGCTTGAAAGAGCGTACGATGAGTGTGTAAATCACAACTCGAAATTTTCCTTTGCCTATACCGCTAAAATTTTAGAAGCTTGGCACGAAAAGGGATATAAAGTGCCTTCTGATATTGAGAACCGCAAGCCCGAAAAGGAAGGCTTTGCCTCATATAATATGGATGAATTTGAAAAAATGCTTAATTCAAAGGATTAAAAAATTATGATTACTAAAGAAACAACCTATAAAAAGGCGTTCGAGGAAAAGGCAAACCGCAGAAAACAGCGTGAGGCAGAGCGTGAGCTTCTTTTAAACGCCGCATATACTTCAAACTCACGTCTTTGTGAAATTGACAATGAATTTTCCAAAATCGGTGCTGAATTAGCGCTTACTGCGCTTTCGGGCAACACCGAAAAATTAGAAGCCTTAAAAGCACTTTCCTCCTCTTTAAGTCAAGAAAAAGCTGAAATTTTAAAGAAGTTCGATATTAAAGAAGTTGAATATGAGTGCTCTCAATGTGCAGATACGGGATATGTAAAAGGAAAAATTTGCGACTGTATCAAGCGTGAAGCGGCGGCAATTATGGCAAAAGAGTCGGCTCTTTTAATGCCTCTCGACAGCTGCAAGTTTGAAAATTTTGACCTTAAATACTACTCTGACAAAGGAAAAGATGGCGAAAACCCGAAAAAAAGAATGACCTCGATTTTTAAGCTTTGCAGGGAATATGCCTTGACTTTTGACCCAAAAACTTCTAAAAATCTCTTGTTTTTAGGTGATGCAGGACTCGGAAAAACACATCTTACCTTGGCTATTGTGTCAGAGGTTATCAAAAAGGGCTATATGCCGATTTACGGTTCGGCTGAAAACATCTTTACAAGTATTGAAAAGGAAAAATTCGAGGGTGAAAACAAAGGTACTTACGACTCTCTCCTTAATTGTGACCTTTTGGTGATTGATGATTTAGGTTCAGAGATGGTGACCGCCTTTTCAAAAGCTTCACTTTACAACCTTGTCAATACAAGAATTTTGTCAAATAAGCCCACCATTATAAACACAAATCTTTCAATGAAGGAAATCGAGGCAAAATATACTGCAAGAATTGCTTCAAGATTTATCGGAGAATATGATTGGAACAAATTTTTAGGTGAGGATATTCGCCAACAAAAGCTAGGGTGACAAGATTCAAACCTGTCACCCTAAAAAAGCAGTAACAAAAGGAGACTTTTTGAGTGATAAAAAGATATAATGCAGGTGAGTATGATGTAGCGGTAATCGGTGGCGGTCATGCAGGTATTGAAGCTTCTTTGGCACCTGCAAGGCTGGGGCTTAAAACCGTTATGTTTACAGTCACGCTCGACTGGATTGGCAATATGCCCTGCAACCCTTCAATTGGCGGTACCGCCAAGGGACATTTGGTAAGAGAAATTGATGCTTTGGGCGGTGAAATGGGCAAGGCTGCCGACAGACACACCTTGCAAAGCAGAATGTTAAATCTCGGCAAAGGTCCTGCTGTTCATTCCCTCAGAGCACAGGTTGACAGGCGTGCTTACAGCGGATATATGAAGCACACAGTAGAGCTTCAGGAAAACCTTGATGTCAAACAGTGCGAGATTGTTGAAATTTATAAAGAAAACGATTTGTGGCATTGTGTTTCTTCTCTCGGAGCAGATTTCACCGCAAAAGCGGTCATTATTGCAACGGGAACCTTCTTGGGTGGCAGAATTTATGTTGGAGAGGTGAATTTCTCCTCCGGCCCCGACGGTGCAATTGCGGCAAACGAATTGTCCGAGTCGCTTAAAAAATTGGGTGTACCTTTAAGGCGCTTTAAAACAGGAACTCCCGCCCGTGTCGCAAAAGACAGTATCGATTTTTCCGAGCTCGAGGTTCAACCGGGCGATGAAAAAACCGTGCCCTTTAGCTTTTCAACCGAGCAAGAGCCCGAAAACAACGTGGTTTGTCATATTTCCTATACAAACGATGAAACAAAGCGAGTAATCCTCGAAAACATAAACCGCTCCCCGCTTTATGCAGGCGAGATTGAGGGTGTAGGTCCACGTTATTGTCCGAGTATCGAGGACAAAATTATGCGCTTTGCCGATAAAAAGCGCCATCAGTTTTTTATTGAGCCTTGCGGTGAGGAAACCGAGGAAATGTATCTTCAAGGGCTTTCCTCCTCCCTTCCCGAAGAGGTGCAAATTGAACTTTACAAGACAATTCCTTGCCTTAAAAATGTCAAAATTATGCGTAATGCCTATGCTATCGAATACGACTGTGTTGACCCCTTATTTTTAAATCCGACCCTTGAGATGAAGGGACTTGACGGACTTTACGGTGCGGGTCAGTTCAACGGTTCTTCGGGTTATGAGGAGGCGGCGGCACAAGGTCTTATTGCCGGTATAAATGCCGCTCTTAAAATCAAGGGCGAGGAGCAATTGGTACTTTCCCGTTCATCATCATACATCGGTACTCTTATTGATGACCTCGTGACAAAGGGTTGTATGGACCCATATCGTATGATGACTTCACGTAGTGAATACCGACTGCTTCTGCGACAAGATAATGCCGATGAGAGACTAATGCCAATAGGTCATAAGATAGGTCTTATAAATGAAGAAGCCTACCGTAACTTCAGAAGCAGAACAAAGCTCAAAGAAGCCGAAATCGAGCGTGTGAAATCAACCTTTTTAGCCCCGAATCCCGAATTAAACAGGCTGCTTGAGGAAAACGGCACTGCTGTTATGACAACAGGTATGCGCCTTTCAGACCTTATAAAAAGACCGCAGCTGAATTATGATATGTTGGCGCCTTTTGACGAAGAAAGACCCTCTCTTCCTTTTAGTGTTAAGGAAAAGGTTGAGGTTGAAATTAAGTATGAGGGTTATATCACACGCCAACAAGCGCAGGTAAATGAAATGTTAAGGCTCGAAAGCCGAGTTATTCCAAATGACCTAAATTATGATGACATAAAAGGACTTCGCCTTGAAGCTATTGAGAAATTAAAGAAAATCAGACCTAAAAATATCGGTCAAGCCTCAAGAATTTCAGGTGTCAGCCCCGCCGATGTATCGGTATTACTAATTTATCTTGCAAAATAAAAAAACCACCAACCAACACATTAAAATGCAGGCGGGCACCCCAAAATCTTATAGTTTCACAATACCCAAAACGCTATCTTTGCCTAAAGCGAGGCGAAGATAGCGTTTTTATTTCTATTCAGACAAAAACAGGCAACCGAAATCGGTTGCCTGCACAAAATTTATTTTGTTTTTCCCTTTTTTAAGGGAGTTTAGTACACACATCATCAGTGCCTATCAGAAATATCTATTTCCAAATCGCAGATTTTGTGCGGACACTCACACAATGTGAGTACTAAATCGCAGAAGTTATATTAACTCAATAATAGCCATTTCTGCAGCATCGCCACGGCGAGGACCGGTCTTTGTGATTCTTGTATAACCACCGTTTTGGTCCATATACTTAGGAGCGATTTCGTTGTAAAGCTTTGCAACTACATCTTCCTTTGTGATAAATGCTAAAGCCTGACGCTTGCTGTGAAGATTATTAGTCTTAGCGAGTGTAATATACTTTTCAGTCATTGCTCTGACTTCCTTTGCACGAGTAACGGTTGTTTCGATTTTACCGTTTTCTAAAAGGAAAGTAACCATAGCTCTGAGCATAGCGATTCTGTGTTCGCTTGTTCTTCCGAGTTTACGGGTTCCTGGCATTTCTATTCACTCCTTAAATAGTGATAATTGTAGTTTGTCGAAACGAAAATATTTCGACTGACTATAACCATTTTAATGTTTTAGTCGTTGTCTTTTTTAAGAGTAAAGCCAAATGAATCTAATTTAGCAATAACCTCTTCCAAAGACTTGCGTCCAAGGTTTCTAACCTTCATCATATCTTCTTCAGATTTGTTGATAAGGTCTTCAACCGTGTTGATACCTGCACGTTTTAAGCAGTTAAAGCTACGAACAGATAAGTCGAGCTCATCGATAGTTAAATCGAGAACCTTTTCCTTTTCAGTATCCTTCTTCTCTGCCATAATGCTTTCAACTTCGCTTACGCCATCAGCAAGGTCAAGGAACAATTCAAGGTGTTCAATTAAGAACTTAGCAGCCATAGAAACTGCTTCGTTAGCCTTGATAGAACCATCTGTCCAAACATCAAGTGTCAGCTTGCCTTTATCAGTAACATTACCAACACGGGTATTGTCAACAGTAAAGTTAGCCTTTAAGACAGGAGTATAGATAGAGTCAATCGGAATAACACCGATTACATTCTGAGCAGGCTTATTCTGTTCAGCCGGAACATATCCTCTGCCCTTGTCGAGTGTCATTTCCATATTAAGAACTGCACCCTCACCAAGAGTAGCAATATGCATATCAGGGTTGAGAATTTCAACCTCCGAATCGGCCTTGATTGAAGCTGCGGTAACCACACAGGGACCTTCTGCTTCAATATGAATTTTCTTTGCCGTATCTGCATGAAGCTTTGCAATAAGTCCCTTGAGGTTGAGGATGATTTCTGTTACATCTTCCTTTACACCGGGGATTGTTGTAAATTCATGCACTACACCGTCGATTTTAACGTTTGTTACTGCAACACCGGGAAGGATGGAGAGCAAAACTCTTCTCATACTGTTACCGAGAGTTGTGGCATAACCACGCTCTAAAGGCTCCATAACGAACTTGCCGTATGTGCCGTCAGCAGTCATCTCGACGATATCAATTCTGGGCTTTTCAATTTTTATCATTTAAAAGCTCCGTTTCTCCGTACAGTAATTTTTTGTTTTATGCTTTGTACGGTAAGCGATATAAATTATTTCTAAACTAATTATTATTTAGAGTAGAATTCGACAATGAGTTGTTCCTCAACAGGAGCATCAATTTGATCTCTGTTAGGTAAGGAAATTACCTTAGCTGAAAGAGCTTCTCTGTCTAAATCAATCCATTGCGGAACAGGACGAGCAGAGTTAGCCTCTACTACAGCCTTAATCTTATCAAGACCACGGCTCTTTTCGCAAACGGATACTACATCACCGGCTTTGAGAAGGTAAGAAGCGATGTCAACACGCTTTCCGTTAACCTCAAAGTGACCGTGACCTACGAGTTGTCTTGCTTCTGCACGAGAAGAAGCAAAGCCTACTCTGTAAACTACGTTGTCAAGACGGCTTTCGAGAATTTTAAGGAGGTTGTCACCTGTAATACCTTGTTTTCTCTCAGCAATCTCAAAATAGTGATGGAACTGATTTTCCTGAACGCCATAGAAACGTCTTGCAGTTTGTTTAGCACGAAGCTGCAAACCGTATTCTGATGACTTCTTTCTACCTTGTCCGTGTTGACCGGGAGCATAAGCTCTGATACCAACAGAACATTTTTCAGAATAGCAGCGTTCGCCCTTTAAGAACAACTTTTGTCCTTCACGGCGGCAAAGTCTGCAAACTGCACCGGTATATCTAGCCATCTATTGCACCTCCAATTATTTTAGCAAACACGAATAATCCAAACCTGATTTTGGAAATAGGATTTCCGTCTTTGCATTGTTAAAATACTCGTTAATCCGACAGGATTAACTGCGTTTTGTGCCTCGCACAGCCAAAAATCCTACTTTACAAAATTCTTCGACCTAAAATGAGTAGAATTTTGTATGATTTTTGGTGCGGAAGAGTTCGTAAGGCTAACGCCTACGGATGATGACAAACCGAAAAGCGCCGAAATTATGCCATTTTAGGCAAGTTCGGATTATTCGTGTTTGCTAATGCAATTTTGGAATTTAAAATTTAATATTAAACGCGTCTTCTCTTGGGAGGACGGCAACCATTATGAGGAATCGGAGTAACATCTTTAATCATGCTAACTTCGAGTCCTGCAGTCTGTAAAGCACGGATAGCGGCTTCACGGCCGGCACCGGGTCCCTTTACATAAACTTCAACAGTCTTAAGACCATGCTCCATAGCAGCTTTAGCAGCGGTTTCTGCTGCAGACTGTGCTGCGAAAGGAGTAGATTTTCTTGAACCTCTGAATCCTAACTCACCGGCAGATGCCCATGAAAGAGCGTTACCCTGTGTATCGGTGATTGTTACGATAGTGTTGTTGAAGGTTGACTGGATATGAGCAGCGCCACGTTCAATGTTTTTCTTTACACGGCGGCGACTTGATGTCGCCTTCTTAGCAGTAGCCATATTATCTTCCTCCTACTTATTTCTTCTTGTTAGCTATAGTCTTCTTCGGACCCTTACGAGTACGAGCATTTGTCTTGGAACGTTGACCTCTTACGGGCAAGTTCTTGCGATGACGAAGGCCTCTATAGCTTCCGATTTCGATAAGTCTTTTAATATCAAATGCGATTGTACGACGACGGTCACCTTCTACCTGAAGATTGTGGTCGATATATTCACGCAATTTTGAAATATCGTCTTCGGTAAGGTCCTTTACTCTGACATCAGGATCGATACCTGTATCAGCAAGGATTTTTTTAGATGTAGTAAGACCGATTCCGAAAATGTAAGTAAGGCCTATTTCAACTCTCTTATCATTCGGAAGGTCAACACCAGCAATACGTGCCATTTATCAAAGCACCTCCATTTTTTTGTCTAAGCGCAAATTAACCCTGACGTTGTTTGTGCTTGGGGTTTTCGCAAATTACCATAATTTTACCTTTGCGCTTGATAATTTTGCATTTTTCGCAAATCTTTTTAACAGAAGGTCTGACTTTCATTCGGATTATACCTCCTTGAAATTTTAAAATGTAAAAATTTTACATTACTTGGAACGCCATGTAATGCGTCCTTTGGATAAATCGTACGGCGACATTTCAACTGTTACCTTATCTCCGGGTAATATACGGATGAAGTTCATACGTAATTTACCGGAAATGTGTGCGAGTATTTGATGTCCGCCTTGAATTTCTACCTTGAACATTGCGTTAGGCATAGCTTCAACAACGGTGCCTTCAAGCTCTATCATATCTTCTTTAGACATCACAGTTCCTCCTTAGTATCGGCGGTGTTTTTGAAAACCGCCAGTGCTTTTTTGAGTTTTTTGTTTGAGTTTAGGTCATCTGCCTGCAAGGTGTGATTAGTAAAGCTCAAATGCTTTGCATTTTTTCGCTTCGGCCGCTGGAGTGGCCTTTCTTTACCATCACAAACGAAATAATTTCCGTTTTCCTTTGCAACAACGACCATAAAATACCCTTTATCACGTCCCGCTTTGGAACATACTATACGTCCTATCATAGCCTACCTCATATCTGAGTCAGAATTTTCGGTCCGTCAGCAGTAATTACTATTGTATGCTCAAAATGGGCTGAAAGAGAACCATCGCTTGTGAGTACAGTCCAACCATCCGGTAGAATCTTTACTCCCGATTTTCCGGCATTCACCATAGGTTCTATGGCAAGTGTCATTCCGGGCATAAGCCTTATTCCTCGCCCTTTTGTTCCAAAGTTCGGAACCTCGGGCTCTTCGTGAAGCTGTGTTCCTATTCCGTGACCGACAAACTGTCTGACAACAGAGAAACCATTTGCTTCAACATAAGACTGCACAGCGTGGCTTATATCACCGATTCTGCCGCCATAAAGCGCCGCCGCAATACCTTCGTAAAGGCTTTGCTTTGTCACTTCCATCAGCCGCTTCGCCTCGGGCGAAATTTCACCGCAAGCGAAAGTAGCAGCATTATCGCCGTGATAACCCTGAAACTTTGCTCCAAGGTCGATACTTACTATATCGCCGGCTTGGAGTTTGCGTTTCTTAGTCGGAATGCCATGAATAACTTCGTTGTTTATAGATATACAGGCGGTGGCAGGATAACCTTGGTAATTTTTAAAGTTAGGTTCTCCGCCTTGGCTTATGATATAATCTTCAGCCAACTTATCAAGTTCAGCTGTAGTAATACCCGGCTCTACCGCCTTGCCTGCTGTTTGTAATGCTCCGGCCGATATCCTGCAAGCTTCACGCATTATTTGAAGCTCACGACCGGTTTTAAGCACTATCATATCCTAATTCTCCAATGCTTGAAGAACAAGACGGGTTGTATCCTTAACCTCTTCTTGACCTTCAACGCACAAAAGCTTACCGCAAGCCTTATAAAAGTCTTTTAGCGGTTCGGTTTGCTCGTGATAAACGCCGAGACGGTTTAGAACAGTTTCGGGTTCATCATCCTTGCGAATTACAAGCTTTCCGTCACAGAAGTTACAAACGCCTTCAACCTTGGGCTTTTTGTATTCTGTATGGTAGCTCGCACCGCATTTCTCACAAACACGTCTGCCTGACATACGCTTTGCGATTTCGCTATCTGCAACCTCAATTGAAAGGGCAGCATCGATTTCAAAGCCTAATTCATCAAGCGCTTTCGCTTGGGGAATAGTGCGAGGGAAACCATCGAGGATGTAACCGTTTTCACAGTCGCTCTCGCTTAGACGTTCCTTGATGATGCCGATTACAACATCATCAGGAACCAAGTTTCCTGCATCAATATAGGATTTTGCTTTAAGTCCCATTTCAGTACCGTTTTTAAGTGCAGCACGGATAATGTTGCCGGTTGAAATGGTCGGAATGTTATATTTTTCGGAGATTACTTCCGCTTGTGTGCCTTTGCCGGCACCGGGAGCACCTAATAATATGAGTTTCATATCATTTTCTCCTTAATCCAAGAAACCTTTGTAATGTCTCATCATCATTTGTGACTCGAGATTACGTACAAGGTCAAGCGCTACACCAACCATAATGAGTACAGAGGTACCACCGATAGAAATGTTGATATTACCAACATTACTAATGATAATCGGAAGGATAGCAACAACACTCAAGAACAAAGCGCCCAAAAGTGTTATTCTTGACAAAATCTTGGAAATGAAATCTGATGTGGGCTTGCCGGGACGAATACCGGGAACTGCACCACCGTTTTTACGCAGGTTGTTAGCCATTTCAACGGGATTAAACTGAATTGTTGCATAGAAATATGCAAAACCGATAATCAAAATGAAATAGATAATTGCGTAGAATGCGCCCTGAACACTAAAGAGTGATAAGATTTTACCGAAAGTAGAGGTAGTATCATTACCCATAAATCCTAAAATCATTGTCGGGAGCATAAGAATTGAAGAAGCAAAGATTATAGGCATAACACCTGACATATTAACCTTAATCGGAATATGAGTGTTTTGACCACCATACATCTTGTTTCCTACAACACGTTTAGCATACTGAACAGGGATTCTTCTTTCTGCGTGTGTCATCCAAACAACAAAGCCGATAATTATTAAGAAACCAACAACGATGCCGATTGCCAATACCCATTGCTTTTGTTGGATCAACGCCCAGATATATCCTGCAGCCTGAGGGCCACGTGACAAGATACCTGCGAAAAGTAAAATTGAAATACCATTACCAACGCCCTTTGCGTCGATTTGTTCACCGAGCCACATTACAAGGGCAGAACCTGCTGTAAGAGCAAGTATAATAACAAAACCTGCAAATACAACTGAACCTGTGGTGCTGACTGTGAGGTATCCGCTGTTCTTCAAATAAATGAAGTAAGCCACACCTTGAATCAGTGCCAAAATAATGGTCGCATAACGTGTGATTTGAGCCAACTTCTTTTGACCCTCTTCGCCTTCTTTGGAAAGTCTTTCCAAAGCGGGAATTGCAACACACAACAACTGAACAATAATTGAAGAGTTGATGTACGGTGTAACACTCATTGCGAAGATTGCGCCGTATTCAAGACCGCCGCCGGTCAAAATTGAAAGATAGCTGAAAAATTCATTTGATGTTCCGCCTTGAAGCATTGCTGTATCGATAAACGGAACAGGAATAACAGCACCTATACGGAAGATTATTACAATCATAATTGTAAAAAGAATCTTATTGCGGAGTTCTTTAACCTTCCAGGCATTTCTTAATGTTTCTAACATTATTCAATCACCTCGGCCTTTCCGCCTGCAGCATTGATTTTTTCAGCAGCAGAAGCGGAATAAGCATTGAGCTTAACTGTAAGCTTTTTAGTAACATTACCATTACCTAAAACTTTTACAGGTGTTCCTGCTTTCTTTATAATACCAGCTGCTACTAAAGCTGCTGCATCTACAACAGAACCATCCTCGAACACTTCTAAAGCAGAAACGTTGATTGCTGTCCATTCTGTAGCAAAAATATTGTTAAAGCCACGCTTTGGAACACGTCTTTGCAAAGGCATTTGACCGCCTTCAAAGCCTGCTCTCATACCGTGACCCGCACGGGCTTTTTGACCCTTGTGTCCCTTACCGGCTGTCTTGCCGTTACCAGAACCGTGGCCTCTGCCTATGCGCTTTGCCTCCTTTGTGGAGCCGATAGCCGGAGCTAATTCATGCATTTTCATTGTTCGCACCTCCTTGCTTAATTGCAGTTAAAACTGCGTTGTCACTTTTGTGACCGATAAGGGTTAAATTAAGCTTTAACCTCTGTTACTTCAACGAGGTGACAAACCTTGTTGATTTTGCCTCTGGTCTGAGCATTGTCGGGTTGAATTCTTTCATCGCCAACCTTGTAAAGACCTAAAGCGTTAGCAGTTGCGATTTGGTCCTTTTTAGAACCAATAGTACTTTTTATAAGTTTTACCTTGAGGCTTGCAGCCTTTTTTGTTGCCATAATGCTGCTCCTCCTTAACCTACGATTTCCTTAACAGACTTGCCACGAACAGCTGCTACTTCTTCAGCAGAGCGTAATGCTGCAAGACCGGCAATAGTAGCACGAACTACATTGCAAGGATTGTTTGAACGCAAAGCCTTTGTACGAATGTCGGTAATACCAACAGTCTCAACAACGGCACGTACTGCACCGCCTGCGATAACACCGGTACCGGGAGCAGCGGGCTTTAAGAGAACCCTACCTGCACCAAATTCACCAATGATTTCGTGCGGAATAGTTGTACCCTTTAAGGATACCTTAATTAGATTTTTCTTGGCATCTTCGATGCCCTTACGGATAGCATCCGGAACTTCGCCGGCTTTACCCATACCGTAGCCTACAATACCGTTTCCGTCACCAACAACTACAAGTGCAGAGAATTTCATAATACGTCCGCCCTTAACAGTCTTGGAAACACGGTTTATAGCAACTACTTTTTCTTTTAAATCTAATGCTTGTGCATCAATATTAGTAGCCAAAAGTATTCCTCCTTATTAGAACTTAAGGCCGCCCTCACGGGCACCTTCGGCAAGCTCTTTAACACGGCCGTGATAAATGTATCCGCCGCGGTCAAAAACAACCTCGGTGATGCCCTTCTCTGCGGCACGTTTAGCAATTAACTGTCCAACCTTACGAGCGCCTTCACAGTTACCGCCACTTAAATCGAAATCCTTTTCGTTTGAAGAAGCAGCAGCTAATGTAACGCCGTTTACATCATCGATAAGCTGGGCGTAAATGTTGCTGTTGGAGCGGAATACATCAAGTCTGGGGCAAGCAGCAGTTCCGCTGATTTTTGAACGAACACGTGCGTGACGTTTAAGTCTTGCCTGATTGCTGTTAGGTTTAGTAACCATCTTAAATACACTCCTTTATTATTTCTTAGCACCCTTGGCTGCTTTACCTTCTTTGCGGCGGATATATTCGCCTGCGTACTTAATACCTTTACCTTTGTAGGGTTCGGGCGGACGCTTTTCACGAACTTCTGCTGCAAATTGGCCAACCATCTGCTTATCTGCACCACTAATAACGATTGTATTAGGATTAGGTACATCAATTGTAATGCCTGCGATTTCTTCCATAATTACTTGGTGTGAATAACCGAGGTTCATTACGAGATTTTTTCCCTGCTTTTGTACACGGTAACCAACACCGTTTACTTCCAATGTCTTGGAGTAACCGTTTGTAACACCCTCAACCATATTAGCGATGAGTGTACGTGTTAAGCCGTGAAGCGCACGGTGTTCTTTAACGTCAGAAGGACGGGTAACAATAATTTCATTGTTTTCAATAGCAATTGCTATATCAGCATTGAAAGTATTCTTGAGTTCGCCCTTGGGTCCTTTTACAGTAACCTCACTGCCGTTGATTTTTACATCAACACCTGCAGGAATTGCGATAGGCTTCTTTCCTATTCTAGACATCCCTCAAGCACCTCCTTACCATACGAAAGCCAAAACTTCGCCGCCAACGTTGGCTTTGCGAGCGTCTTTGTCTGTCATAATACCTTTAGAGGTGGAAAGGATTGCGATGCCTAGGCCTTTCATAACCTTAGGCATATCCTCTACGTTGGTGTAGATACGCAAGCCCGGCTTTGAAATTCTACGAATACCGGTGATTGCCTGCGATTTATTTTGGCCGTACTTCAATGTGATATGAATTACGCCCTGCTTACCATCTTCTTCAGTGGTGAAGCTTGTGATGTAACCCTCATCAAGAAGAATCTGTGCGATTGCCTTCTTAACCTTGGATGCGGGAACATCTACCGAATCGTGTTTTGCTGAATATGCGTTACGAATTCTTGTAAGCATATCAGCTATAGTATCGGTGATTTGCATACCGTAAACCTCCTTATCGTGACAGTTTTCTGTCACCTAATCTGTGCCTTACCAGCTAGCCTTCTTTACTCCGGGAATCTCGCCCTTGTAAGCGAGCTCTCTGAAGCATATACGGCAGATACCGTACTTACGAAGATAAGCATGGGGACGGCCGCAGATTTTACATCTGTTGTACTCTCTTGTAGAAAACTTTGCAGGTCTTGCCTGTTTGATTTTCATAGCGGTTTTAGCCATAATTCCTTCTCCTTACTTCGCAAACGGAGCGCCCATAAGAGTTAATAACTCACGAGCTTGTTCGTCGGTATTGGCTGTGGTAACGAAGATAATGTCCATACCACGAACCTTGTCAATCTTTTCATATTCGATTTCAGGGAAAATCAACTGCTCTTTAACACCCATAGCATAGTTGCCACGGCCATCAAAAGCGTTGGGGTTGATACCTCTGAAGTCTCTTACTCGAGGAAGAGCTGCATTAAAGAGTCTATCTACAAACTCATACATTCTTTCGCCTCTGAGTGTTACCTTTGCGCCGATAGGCATACCTTCACGAAGCTTAAAGTTCGCTACGGATTTCTTTGCACGGCAAGGAACAGCTTTTTGACCGGTAATTTTACCGAGGTCGTTGATAATAGCATCAATAACCTTTGAGTTGTCCTTTGCCTCACCGGCACCTACATTTATTACGACTTTATCGAGCTTGGGAATCTGCATAACGCTCTTATAGCCGAATTTTGCCATCAATGCAGGTGCAATAGATGCTTTATATTCATTTGCTAATGTTGACATTGTCAGTTCCTCCTACTCTTAGAAAGTCTCGCCGCATTTTTTGCAGCATCTGTCTTTTTTGCCATCCTCGTAAACCTTTGTGCCTACTCTGGTGGGCTTATTGCATTTGGGGCATACTACCTGAACCTTTGAAGCGTAAATTGCGCTTTCGGTTTCGATAATGCCTGAAGGATCGCCAGCCTTGCGGGGCTTAACGTGCTTCTTAACTTTATTGATGCCCTCAACGATTACCTTACCCTCTTCGGGGCTAACCTCAAGAACCTTGCCGGTCTTGTTTCTATCCTTTTTATCTCCTGTGAGAAGGATTACGGTATCACCTGTTTTAACGTGAAGCTTATTCATTTTTACTTACCTCCCATTAAAGCACTTCCGGAGCAAGAGAAAGAATCTTTGTATAGTCCTTCTCACGAAGCTCACGGGCTACCGGTCCAAAAATACGGGTACCACGGGGATTTTTGTCCTCACGGATAATTACAGCCGCATTTTCGTCAAATCTGATGTATGTGCCGTCATTACGACGAAGGCCCTTTGCAGAACGAACTACTACAGCCTTTACAACGTCGCCCTTCTTAACAGTACCGCCGGGAGCGGCCTTTTTAACAGAAGCCACGATAACGTCGCCAATGTTGGCATACCTCCTTCTGGAGCCTCCAAGAACACGGATGCACATAATTTCTTTTGCACCGGTATTGTCGGCAACCTTGAGGTAACTCTGTTGTTGTATCACAGTGTTTTCCTCCTTGTAGACTACTTAGCTTTTTCGATGATTTCAACCACACGCCAGTGCTTATCCTTGGAGAGCGGTCTTGTTTCCATAATTTGAACTCTGTCGCCTATGCCACAGCTGTTGTTCTCATCGTGAGCCTTAAGTCTGATAGTGTTTTTGATAATCTTCTTGTAGAGAGGATGTTTTACGTTGTCTTCAATAGCAACTACAACGGTTTTATCCATCTTGTCACTTACAACCTTACCTACTCTAGTCTTACGAAGGTTTCTTTCGCTCATTTTTAGCTACCTCCCATTATTTAAGCGTTTGCGCTGTCTTTAAGCTCAATCTCTCGGATAACTGTCTTAACACGAGCGATGTCTTTTTTAACAGCAACAATACGCATGGGGTTTTCGAGCTGGTTAATGGCGAGTTGGAAACGCAAGTTGAATAATTCTTCCTTCAACTTTGCGAGCTTATCGTTGAGTTCTGAGATGCTGTACTCTCTGATTTCCTTTGCATTCATTACTGCTCACCACCCATTTCCTGTTTTGTTACAAACTTACATTTAATAGGAAGTTTGTTTGCAGCGAGACGCATAGCTTCACGAGCTAACTCCTCGCTTACGCCGCCGATTTCAAACATTACACGGCCGGGCTTTACAACTGCTACCCAATATTCGGGTGAGCCTTTACCTGAACCCATTCGGGTTTCAGCCGGCTTTTCTGTGATTGGCTTATCGGGGAATATTTTGATCCAAACCTTACCACCACGTTTGATATAACGTGTCATAGCGATACGGGCAGCTTCGATTTGGTTAGAGGTAATCCACGCAGGCTCTAAAGCCTGAAGACCGAAATCACCGTGTGTTACGGTGTTACCTCTGAGTGCTTTACCGGTCAAACGACCACGATGCACTCTTCGGTATTTTACACGCTTAGGCATTAACATTAGCGGGCGCCTCCTTCCTTCTTGTTGCGACCTCTGTTATCGCTGAGGACTTCGCCCTTGTAAATCCAAACCTTAACGCCGAGCTTACCATAGGTTGTATCTGCTTCTGCAAAACCGTAGTCGATGTCAGCACGAAGTGTTTGTAGGGGAATTGTACCCTCGTGATATTGTTCGCTTCTTGCGATTTCAGCACCGCCTAAACGACCTGAAACCTGTGTTTTGATACCTTTAACGCCAAGTCTCATTGCTCTGCCGATTGAAAGCTTCATAGCACGGCGGAAAGAAATACGCTTTTCAAGTTGAATTGCGATATTTTCAGCAACAAGCTGAGCATTTGTGTCAGGACTCTTGATTTCAACGATGTTGATTACAACATTTTTGCCAATCATCTTTTGGCAGGTTGCACGCAACTTTTCGATTTCTGCGCCGTTACGACCGATTACCATACCGGGCTTTGCACAGTGAATGTGGAGTCTTACACGTTTGTCATCACGTTCGATTTCGATTTTTGAAATACCTGCTGTGAAGAGTGTCTTCTTGAGGTATTTACGGAGGTTGTAGTCCTCAACCAATGTATCACCGAAAGTGCTGTCATTGGCAAACCAACGTGAGTCCCAGTTTTTGATTATGCCCACACGCATACCGTGGGGATTAACTTTCTGACCCATTACATAAACCTCCTAATTAGTCTTCACGTTCTTTAAGAACGATTGTCATATGGCTTGTTCTCTTTAAGATTCTGTGTGCTCTGCCGTGGTCCTTGGGACGAATTCTCTTAAGAGTAGGTCCGGGACAAACAAAGCATTCAGCAACATAGAGCTTTGAAACATCCATATTATGATTGTTTTCTGCATTTGCCATAGCTGATGCTAAAAGCTTCTCTAAATACTCGCAAGCGGACTTAGGAGTAAATTTGAGTATAGCCATAGCTTTGTCAGCATCTTGATTACGGATTAAATCCATAACAATTTTCACCTTACGGGGTGAAATACGAGCATATTTAAGTATTGCTCTTGCTTCCATTGTTTACTCTCCTTTCAGCCGCTTACTTACCGCTGGTTTTAGAACCTGCGTGGCCTTTAAATGTTCTTGTGGGTGCAAACTCACCGAGCTTGTGTCCAACCATATCCTCAGTTACATAAACCGGAACGTGTTTACGACCGTCATGTACTGCAAATGTGTGTCCGACGAAATCGGGGAATATGGTTGATGAACGGCTCCAAGTTTTGAGAACTCGCTTTTCGCCGGCTTCATTCATTTCTTTGACTCTCTTGAGCAACACAGGTTGCACGTAAGGGCCTTTTTTAATGCTTCTTCCCATGATTAAAATCTCCTTTCGTCGTCTTACTTACGGCGTTTTACGATATACTTATCGCTAGCCTTTTGCTTTTTACGGGTCTTATAACCGAGGGTAGGTTTACCCCAAGGTGTAACCGGACCGGGGCGACCGATGGGTGACTTACCTTCACCACCACCGTGAGGGTGGTCACAAGGGTTCATTACAGAACCACGAACGGTAGGTCTCCAACCCATGTGGCGCTTACGACCTGCTTTACCGTAGTTAATGTTAGCGTGTTCCGGATTTGAAACAACACCAACAGTTGCCATACATTTAACCGGAACGTTACGAAGCTCACCTGAAGGCAAACGTAAAAGTGCCATTCCGTTTTCTTTAGCCATAAGCTGAGCCATATTACCGGCACTACGAGCTAACTGTGCGCCCTTACCGGGATAAAGTTCAATGTTATGGATAACAGTACCAACGGGGATATTAACCAAGGGTAATGCGTTACCGGGCTTAATATCTGCATCGGGACCGGATACTACAGTATCGCCAACCTTTAAATCTTGAGGAGCGATGATATAACGCTTCTCGCCATCCTCGTATTGAACGAGAGCAATAAATGCTGAACGGTTGGGGTCGTATTCAAGGGTAAGAACTGTTGCGGGAATACCGAAACGCTCTCTCTTGAAATCGATAATTCTGTATTTTCTGCGGTTACCGCCGCCTCTGTGACGAACGGTGATTCTGCCGTAGCTGTTTCTACCGGCATTTTTCTTAATAGCTGTAAGCAAACTTCTTTCAGGTGCTACCTTTGACAAGCAGGAGTAATCCATAGTTGTCATATTACGTAGACCGTTAGTAGTCGGCTTATAATGTTTAATAGCCATTACTAATTTCCTCCTATTTAGGCTTAGCGAAGTCAACTAAATTTGACTTCATACATCACCGGAAATGTCGCTGTGCTCTTCAGAAGGGACTCCGCTCGCAAAATCAAGATTTTGACTGCACTCTGTCCCCTCTGATATCTCCCCTGCGTTCTTGAAAATGCTATCAGCATTTTTCGCTTACAAGGTGTTTTTTCGCCGCACCTGTCGCCGAAAAAACGATATCTTTAAAGAGTGACTATTTCCAAACTCGTTATTACATAAGACCGTCGAAGAATTCGATGGGCTTTGAATCTGCTTTAAGTGTTACGATTGCTTTCTTCCAAGCTGCTGTATAGCCACTGTAACGGCCCATACGCTTTTCCTTACCACGAACGCTGATTGTGTTTACCTTGGCAACCTTTGTTCCCTTGAAAAGCTTTTCTACAGCTTCTGCAATCTCAATCTTGTTTGCATCACGAGCCACCTTAAAGGTGTACTTTTTGTCAGCAATGCCTGACATGCTCTTTTCGGTAATAACCGGAGCAATAATGATATCCTGTGCGGTTTTCATTATGCATATACCTCCTCAAGCTTTGCTACTGCACCCTTAACGATTACCAATGTATCAGCATTGATGATGTCGTAGGTGTTGATTGTGTTTACCTGAGCAGACTTAGCACCGGCAATATTTGCGATGCTCTTTACAGCGAATGCGTTGTTGTCCTCTAAAACGATAAGAGACTTCTTAGCAGCGCCGATAGCATTTAAGCAGTCAGCAACCACCTTTGTCTTATATGTTTCAAGCTTTAATTCATCTAAAACGATGAGATTGCCTGAAAGAACCTTATCAGATAAAGCGGATAAAAGCGCAAGTCTGCGTACCTTCTTGTTAAGAGAATAAGAATAATCTCTGGGCTTCGGTGCGTGAACTATACCGCCGTGTCTCCATTGGGGAGCTCTTGTTGAGCCCTGTCTTGCGTGACCTGTTCCTTTTTGTCTCCATGGCTTTTTACCGCCACCGGAAACTTCGGTACGAGTAAGCGTAGACTGTGTGCCCTGACGCTGATTTGCGAGGTAGTTTACAACTGCCGCATGCATAACAACAGCGTTGGGAGTAATTCCGAAAATAGCATCGCTTAATGTGATTTCGCCCACATTTTTGCCTGCCATATCGAGTACTGCTATATTAGGCATAATCTAAACACTCCTTCCCTTAGGCCTTAACGCTGTCGAAAAGAACTACGATTCCGCCCTTGGGACCGGGAACGGCACCCTTAACAGCGATGATATTCTTTTCTGCGTCAACCTTAACTACACTGAGGTTTTGAACAGTTACACGTTCATTACCCAAGTGACCTGCCATCTTCTTGCCCTTGAAAACTCTTGCAGGGTCGATAACACCCAAAGAGCCGCCGTGACGATGTACAGGGCCTGTACCGTGAGATTCTTTAAGACGTCCAAAGTTCCAGCGCTTAATTACGCCTGCGTAACCTTTACCTTTAGAAGTACCTCTTACGTCAACTGCATCACCTTCTGCGAAAACGTCTGCTTTGATGATATCGCCTACATTGTAAGCAGATGTATCTTCAAATCTGAACTCACGAAGAACCTTCTTCGGAGCAACGTCGCCTTTCGCAAAGTGACCTTTCATAGGTTTGTTAACCTTTGAAGCCTTGAGGTCGCCGTAGCCAACCTGAACTGCTTCATAACCATCGTTCTCGATTGTTTTCTTCTGTGATACTACACAGGGACCTGCCTCAATAACAGTAACCGGAACAACATTTCCGTTTGCATCAAAAAGCTGAGTCATACCAAGCTTTTTGCCTACAAGTGCTTTTTGCATTGTTTTTTCCTCCTTTGGTTATTGGTTGGTTTTCACCAACATGACCTGTCTGTGTGAATCGAACACCTTAATATATATTAAAGCTTGATTTCGATTTCAACACCGGCGGGAAGCTCAAGATTTGTTAACGCTTCAACAGTTTTGTTGGAAGGTCTGATAACATCGATGAGCCTTTTGTGTGTCCTCATTTCGAATTGCTCACGGCTGTCCTTATATTTGTGAACAGCACGAAGGATTGTAACAACCTCTTTTTCAGTCGGTAGCGGTACCGGACCTGAAACACGTGCGCCTGTACGTTTAGCGGTTTCCACAATTTTCTCTGCGGACTGGTCTACAAGTGCGTGGTCGTAACCCTTAATTCTGATGCGGATTTTTTCTTTCACTGCCATGTGAATTTCGCCTCCTTAAATAGTTGGCGGGCAAAACTTACAACGTGCCGTGTTTTTCATCGAGGCACATTATAAAACCGGATTGTCTGGGGTCACAGTCAATTCCGGACGGCAAATCGCTTTGCCGTTGTACACAAAGCTCGCAAGTTTCTTTATGTACTCCTAATTCTTTCGCCCGGTTTAAAATCGGACATACTCCGCGGAAATTTCCCCATTCAAGATGGGCCACCTCCCGCATCAACGCATGTTTTTCACGCCATACTCTCACAGCGTGCTCTAATAGAATACCATAATGTCAAGCAAAAATCAAGTTTTTTTTGAATTTTTTTGAAAAATTTTTATGTTTTTTGGAGCACACACTATATATAATATCTGCCCTCTATTATTTTACTATATTTTGTGACTTGATATTTTCTCAAACCGCAAAACAGCCTTGCCAAGAAACTTGGCAAGGCTGTTTCACTACTTATATTATAAATTATAATATTTATCAAATTCAGCAGGATGAGGAATTTTTGAAAGCTCACTAACTTCTTCTCTTTTTGATTTGATGAAGTTTTTAAGCAATTCCTCGGGGAATACTCCGCCTGCAGTTAAATAATCGTGGTCGTTTTCGAGTGCATCGAGTGCTTCGTCCAAAGATGTCGGCAGGTGATGCAATTTTGCCTTTTCCTCATCGCTTAAATGATAGAGGTTAAAGTCATAGGGTCCCCAACCGTTTTCGTGCGGGTCAATTTTATTCTTAATACCATCAAGGCCTGCCATAAGAATTGCGGCATAGCAGAAATACGGATTACAGGTAGCATCGGGGTTACGAAGCTCGAAACGGCGCTTGGTCGGTTCTTTGGCATAAGCCGGAATACGAATAACAGCACTGCGGTTTGATGTAGCATAGCCTACAGTTACGGGCGCTTCAAAGCCGGGAACCAAACGCTTAAATGAGTTGGTGCTCGGATTTGTGATTGCACAAAGTGAGGAAATATGCTTTAAAAGTCCGCCCATAAAGTAGTGTGCCTCACGACTTAAAGAAGCATAACCGCTGTCATCAGCAAAAACGGGCTTTCCGTCCTTTAGAAGCAACATATGCACGTGCATACCGCTTCCTGCCTCACCGTAAACAGGCTTTGGCATAAATGTAGCGGTTTTGCCGTACTTCAAAGCGGTATTATGGATGATGTATTTAATCATCATTGTAGCATCTGCCATTTTTGACATCTCGCCAAGCTGTGGCTCAATCTCGAACTGACCCGAAGCTGCAACCTCGGGGTGATGGTAGTTAATCTCAACGCCTGCATCCTTCATATGAAGGCACATTTCACTGCGGCACTCGTAAGATGTATCAAAAGGTTTTGCAATGTGATATGCCTTTTGCTTTTGAACAATAACGCCCTTACCCTCAACAGCGCTGTTCCAATATGACTGCTGTGCATCTACCGAATAGCCGATGCTGTTGGGAGCAACCTCCCAACCCACATCATCAAAGAGATAAAATTCAAATTCGGGCAAAATCATCATTGTATCGGCAACGCCTGTGTCTCTCATATATTTTTCTGCCGCCAAAACAATGTTTCTCGGATATTGTGCCAAGGGGCGATTTTCAGGGTTTGCAATAATCATAGCATTACCTGTCATCGAAAGGGTGCTAATCTCGCAAAAGGGGTCGATAAGTGCAGTATCGGGGTCGGGAATAAAAACCATATCACTTTTTTCTACAACTGCATAGCCATAGTTTGAAGCATCAAAACCGATACCGTTTTTCATTGTATCTTCCGAAAAATTTTCGGCAGGAATTGTAACGTGGCGGAATTGACCGTTGATGTCAACCATCTTGAAATCCACCATCTTAATGTCATTTTCTTTAATCAGATTTAATACATCTTTAATACTTTTTGCCATAATGCCATCTCACCTTCGTTTTTATTTGCTTTATAAAATTTGAGCCGCAAACTTTAATATATACCTGTATTATACTACCACACTTTTTCTTTGTCAATTACAAAGGAAAATGCGGTAACCTTTATTTGTCTTGCTTTTTTAAAATTTTATCGATAAGTTGGTCTTTTATCTGCTCCATACCAAGCTCGGTGGGGTGGCCTGCCGCTTTGTCTATCGCTTGGAGCTCAACATACGGTACAGATAATTCCTTGCAAACACTCACATAACCGTTGTGGTATCTTTCCTTGAGGTCGGTATTTAAAATAACGACAATCTGCATACCGGGTTTCACTTCTCTTATTCTGCTTATAAGATAGCAAAGTGCCGGTACAGATGATTTTAAATCTTCCGGTGTATAATCGGAGTATTTAGGCTCGCCCAAATTCACACGACCGGCCGAGTCATTTGTGCCGCCAAAAATAAATACCGTATCTACTAAATTTTCTTCAAAAAATCCGTTTTCAATAAGCCCATCAAATCTTGCGACATACGAAGAATCAAAGACATTATCATCGGATACTCGTGAGCAAATTGTAGCTCCCGAATAGCTGTCATTGTGTACTATATTATAACCCATTTCATCGGCTAAAAGTTTCCACCAGGTTTTATCCACTCCCGACAACTTCGGCTCGTGTTGTTGTTCGGTTTGATAATACGAAAGATAACCATCGGGGATATAACCCTCATAGGTCGAATAGCTGTCACCGATAATCATAATATTTTTAATTTTCTCTGCATTCACTTCTGCTTTTCCCTCTTCTGTAATATTTTGTGTTTTGTCGCTGCATCCCACAAGGCAAAAACCTAAAACAAGCGTCAAAACAAAAGCCAATAATCTTTTAATTTTCATCCTTATCACCCTTTATATGTATGTATTTATTATAAAATGTTCTTTTGCCTTTGTCAATAAAGCTAAAGTATCAAAAGTTTTAGAAATTGTTATATGCAGTGAAGGCACCGCTTTTAAACGGTGCCTTCGCTATTTGCTATGATTTATTTGTTTTCGGTTAATCTTCTCTTTCGGTTGTGGATGATAAATGTGGTTATTATACCGCCACTAACAAACATCAAAGCAAACCAAAGAGATAAATTGGAGTTGTCGCCTGTTTGTGGAATTTCGGGGGTCTCCGGAGTTTCGGAATCCTCTGTATCGGGTGCATCGTAAAGGTTGGTGAAGATGATTTGTCCATCGGGCACATCCTCAACAATGTGAGATACATCAACCCCGCCCTCATCGTTATCCTTTACTGTTACGACTACTGTATAAACAGTCTCATCATAGGTCATACCGTCAACAGAACCTGCAATTTCCTTAATGGTATAGGTGTAATCATTTGTGCCACCAATAGTTGTATGCGACTCATCAAACTGTAAAGCGCTAAACTCAAATTTGCCATTTTCATCGTTCTTTACAGACTCAATTAGTTTGCCCTCTACATCATACAAGCCGAACTCAAACTCACCGGCATTTACTGTAGTGCGGTCACCGTTTAAAATCTTTGTACCGCCAAGAACTACATCGCCCTCGCCATCAAACTTGTACCTGTTGACAAATATCAATTCACTTTCATTTGTGCCCGAAATATTCTCGCTTGTTACATTAGATACTCTCAAAACGCCTTCTTCGTTAACGACAGTAACAGTTACTGTGTATTCGGCGGTAGAGTATTCTATAAATCCGAGTATCTTGTCGATTTCTTTAACGGTGAATTTATATTCTCCCGCTTCTTTGAAGGACACATTGTCAAAGGTTATTTTACCTTCGGCATCATTTTTCTTGGTCTGGAGAACATTTGTCTTATTGTCAGCACTTCTCAGTTCAAAGGTGAAGTCGTTACCTTCGAGTTCTCGATTTTCGTAATCCTTTGTTGCAGTAAGACTAAAGGGTATAGCCGAGGGAACAAAGGTATTTTTGAACTGAAGCTCTGCTGCCGAATCATTCAAGGTTATCTTCTGCTCAATATCAAGAGCTCCATCCTTGTCATCATCAGATACGATAACCTCTACCTTGTACTCTAAAGCATCATAGATGATATTACCTTTGGTTTTTGTTCCGTTACCATTATTAGTAGCGCCATCGGGAATAATTTCCTTAACGGTATAGGTATGTGTACCTATATCATCGGCGGTGAAAATTATCTCATCGAATACAAATGTACCCGGCGCACCGTTAAGACCCGGTTTGATAGTGGCTCTGTCTATTTCAGTGCCCTGTGCATCATAGAGTCCAACCTCGAAATCGCCATCCGCCAATGTTTTGCCGCCGGTATATAGCTTGGTACCGCTGATTATAGTACTTTCATCAGCCGGTCGGTAAACGTTGGTAAAGACTGTATCGCCTTCTGCTATTCTATAGCTTACTTCAAGCTGACCGTTTTTGTTATCGGTTACTATGTATTCTGCAACATATTCATTGTCGCTGTATGTTATACCCGCTTGGCGAGCAGTTGGAACAACCTCGCTTATTTTGATGCGATAAACGCCTTCTTTTGTGAAGCGAAGTTCTCCGAAAGCGATTTCACCATCGGCATTATTAGTTACCTCGGTATCTTCGGGCAGCTTCATTCCGCCATCATTTATTACCGATTCAAGCTTAAAGGTGAAATCTCCCGCCTTTAGTTCTTTGTTTTCTAAAATCTTCCACAAATGGATAGGAGCGGATACAGCGTCATCAGCCTTGTAGCTGTTATTAAAGATTATTGCATCTACAGGTGTTGTATTAAAGGTCGCACCTTTATCTGTGCTCTTGTAAATTTCATACTCTGCCTCTAATTTTCCTTCGGTATTATCTGTTACGGTTACAACAACCTTGTAGGCTGTATTTTCATCGTAGGTAATTCCGCCAAGCTTTTGCTCTTGTGAAGGAATATGCTCGAAAACAAGGTATTCAAACACACCGACTTCGGTGTAAACAATATTATTTAATACTGTGACTTCAGCAGATACTTTTCCGTTTCCGTCTGTATCGGCAGCTGCGGGTACAGCATTGCCCGGCTTGGAACTGCCAAGCGGAGCATTTTCGGTCAAAGCAGAAACGTTAATAAAGAATTCTGCCTCGTTCATATCTCGACCCGTTAATGTCTTTGTTGCTTCAACAAAGATAGGAGTGCTGTCATCTGCAGCATAGGTATTAACAAACACCGCCTTGTCAGTATCGGCAGATGCATCCTTGTTATCATAAATAACAGTTGCCATCATACTGCCCTTTTTGTTGGGGTCAGGCTCAACCGCTACTATAACATCGGTTGTGTGGGTGTCGTACTCAACTCCACCGAGAGAGCCTTTTGTTTCGGTGATTTGGAACTTGTAAGTTCCGGTAGCTTCAAATGTAAGCTCACCGAAATCAAAAGTCTTGTCAGATTTTGTGACAACATCGGATGCCAGCTTTGACATATCGCTTGTATTAAAGCCTGTGATTTTACCTTCTCTAATAGCAGTCTTTGTTGTGTTGTCGTTTGCACTCAAAACAAACTCAAAGCGGTCATCGTTTTTCCAATCACGACCTGTTAATGTTTTTTCGCCGCCGATTGTAGCGCTAACGGGGTCAGGTGTATATTCGTTAAAGAATACCAAACGATTATAGCTTATGCCATCAACAACTGTGTCGTAAACAGGCTCAACTACAATTTCAACCTCGCCTTGTACTGCTTCATAATATACATTTACCTGAACGGTCTTGGTTCTGCCGTCATATACCATTCCATTGAGCAACCACACGTCCTTCGCTGTCTCGACAGCACCTTCTGGTATTACCTCGGTGAAATCGTAATAATAAACAGTCGGGTTTTCTTTGGTTGCATCGGCAGCTACGTGTTCTTCGGTGAAATGGATAGCATCAAATCCGATTTGCGGACCGATGTTTTCATCTATTGTATAGCCCTCTTTTCCTGCGCTTGCGGGCATGGGAGTATTGGCAGGGCTGTTTTCATTTACGGTCATCTTAAAGGAGAACATACCGTTTGTGAGGGAGTTTGTTCCGTAATTGTCCTTATAATCCTTAGTGCCAACGGGTATCCACTCAACATCCTTAGCATCAAAATGATTTGTAAAAACAACTGTGTTATTCTCAACAGCTGTAAGATTATCGGCTGTGCCTTCATCATTACGAATTTGTGCTATTGTAACCTGTTTTGAGAGAACGCCCTCACCGTTATCGGTAACAACAACCGTCACCTGATACATAGCGCCCGAATATGAAACACCCGGAATGCTCGGAGTTGGAATACGCTCGGATATAGTATAAACATAGGTGTCGGGTTTTATGTATTCAATGCTTCCGAAATCAACTGCATTACCGTTATGTACAGTCACTTCCTTTAAATAGTGGGTGGGAGCTTCTGCACTTGGGAAAGGCGTTGAACCTTGAGGCATAGGAGTATTAAGTCTGTTTGACTCGAGTATAAAGGTGAAACTGTCGCCTGCGGTCCAAGCTCTGCCTGTAAAATTCTTTTTAACTACAAAATCCAAATCGGTTGAGTCACCGTTTACTACCACAGGAGTTGCGGTATAGCGATTAGTAACCTTAACCTTTGAAATCTCGCCTGCCACGATAGCGCCTGTCGCATTTTCATAAGTTGTGACAAAACCGCCCTGATTTGCTTCCTGCTCTGTTACAGTATAACCCACGCCATCGGGGATGTTGGCGATTTTTACGGTTTGGTCCTGCTTCAAAGCGACTGTTCCGCCTGACTTTAGCAAGCCTGTAGCAAGGGTTGCACCGCTTACATCAACTATTTTGTAGGAGAACTCATCATCGGCGCTCACATTTGTAAAGTCAACCTTGAAGTTAAAGGTCTTATCAGGCGCTTCAAGTCCCTCATCGGCGGTTACGATTTTAGTAATTTCAAGATTTCCTGTAACCTTTGCCTTTAAAACACCATTGTTACCAAGGTGAACCACAAAATGCTCCAAGGTAGCTATTGTTTCGTTGTAATGCGAAGCGTAAAAATCCTCGGCAGTATTTGTAGTGTTGGGATTTTTTTGATTTTCAAAAAGCTGAAGCTTATTAAGGCGTACAGAGCCGGGTACACGATACCATTGTCCGTTTTCATCCTTTTCTATTTCAACCTTTTTAAGCTGTTTGCCTGTACGGACAACTGGCTTTGTTTCAATATCATCTTCGTGATAGAAAACTTCCTTGTAATAATATGTAGTATTATCATCTATTGTATCTGCTGTAGCAGGTGTTGTCAGTGCCTCATCTGTATAGATTGGCATTTTTTCTTGAATATAATAGAAAGGATTAGTATGAGATGGCTCAAAGGTGGCAGTTGCATCTCCGACAGTATGCTCTAAACCTGTTTTGTTGTTCAGGATTTTTTCCTCTCCTGTAAACAGGTTGCTGTAGAAATTAACCGTTCCATCCTCTTCATTTATATTGTCCTTCATATATTCAATATATGCCGCAAGTTTGTCTCCGCTCCAAGCAGAACCATCATTGTTCATAGGGACAAGTCTGATATGACCCGCTTCCTCATCAAATATATCGGAAATCAAGCCCACTTTATAAGCCAATTCGCAAGGAAGCTCGTTATTATGTGTATGCGAGGTAATTTGTTGTTGAGCGTTTAAGGTCACAGAGTTTACTCTAAGGGGGATAAGAATTGCAGGAATCTGCACCGTTAAGCTTTGCTTACCGCTCTCATCCTCTGTCAGCCTTATAATAATGTTGTTTAAGGAATATTCTTTATCATCAGAGCCTTTTACTGTGGGATTACCATCAAACGTGAAAGTGCCATCGCCATCAGTGTCGCTGACATTATAATCAATACCTTCATAGCGGAAGGTCATCACACTACCCTTGAGCTCCATATAATCGCCGATAGGGTCGGTATATGTAAGATATCCGCCGGCTTCAAGACTTTGATTTTCTTTAACCTCGGTCGGAACCTCAGGAGCGTTAATCGCAACTGTAGAAACAATTTTGTCAAATACACTGGCAACACTATCTGCTTGGTCTGCCGAATGATATTGGTCAACCCAAGAACTGATACCCACAGTTTTAATATCATTTGATGATGGATGATAGAGGGTATGGTTTTGTGTACCATTATTATTTACCTTAACGCTAATGCTATTATTGTTTGCCCTTGCATATTCGTTCCACTTGCTGCGAATATTGCTCGACATTGTATTTGTGGCATTATAATACTCGAGAGGGTTTAAAGTAACATCAGCGAGGTTTTTAGCACTGCCGGTGAGCTGTGAAATACCCATACCGATAGTATGAATTTGAACTGCATAGTCACTTTCGGGATTTGTAACACCGTACTTATTATTTATTGCCTGCTTTGCATAAGCGGCAGTCATCATAGCCTTCATACCGTTTCCGTAATAAGCATTTTGACCGTCACCGTAATAATTATTCTGACTTGTAGTAGGTGCCCACCAGCTTCTGGACGAAGACGAATATGTTGGCGCTCCGTCAGACAAGAGAATCATTGCAGGAACACGTTTTACAGCTTGCCCGCCAATTTCTACAGTTGTAGAGTTATCTTGTGCGGTAAAAAGGGAAGCTCCTGTAGCAATACCTTGCTGTATATTTGTTCCGCCCTCTACATCGATGGTGAAATTTGTTATTTCATTGGCACTAATTGTCATAGTGGTAAAGGGCTCATAATTTTCATCATCGGGATAATTTGACCCGAGAGTCAGATAATCATTAGTGGCTTGCTTTGTATATCTTCCCAGAGGCAAAAGTGTCTGTGCGTATGTACTGAAAACAACGAGACCAACTCTTGTGTATGGATTCATCGCCATAATCTTTTCAATAGAGCTGTTAACAGCCTTTACTGTATAATACATACGACTCATATTATCTCGAGAATAATTGTCATTTTTGTTTTCGGGCATACCGCTATTGCTGTTTACCATCGAACCCGAAATATCCACAACAAACACAACATCAAGCGGTGCTGTTGTCTGTCCGGTCACAGTCTTTGATGTTGCAAGAGCAGAGAACTTGACCAAAAAATCATTACTGCCCGCAATGGTATTAACTGATTTGTCGGTCCAAATTCTTCCCGCAAATTCGGTTGAATACTCGTGACCGAGGAAGTTGTCATCCTCATAGGTCAAGGAAGTATCAGGGTCTGCGAGAGTTAAAACCGCATTTATACTTTGGGTTTGTGCGAAAGCTGTAATCGGCAACATTGTGAGAACAATCACAAATGCCAAAAATGCGCTCATAAGTTTCTTTGCTTTTTTCTTGTAGTTTGTCATAATAATCACTCCTTTTAGGGTCTCGCCATTTAGACTTTTATTATCTTATGGCTTCTCATATTTGTTTCATTCAGATGCCGCTTCACTTTCAGAAGGCGTTTCTTTCAATGTTGTTTCCTTTTCGACACGCTCGGCTTCCATACTGATAAGCTTTGCTGTTCGTTTTGGCCAGAATTGGATTCTTTCTTCCGGCGTTGCCCACTCCGGCGGATGATCCATTGTATAATCAATCGTTCTTGTTTTTAAATCATGAGCCATATACTTTCTCCTTTACAAGCTGTTAAGGAATATTCCTTTATAGAACTTTTTGGCTTTTTACTGTTTTATTGCTTCTTTAATTACTTGCGCGTTGATATCCTCGACATAGGAGACAAAGCCTTCAATAAACTGCCTGCCAATTCTGCGATAGTCCATACTGAGCACCTTTTTAATCTGGGCTTTTCTAATCTCATCGGGCACATTATAAATTCGCATAACCACGTTGAGAGTTTTTGCAATTCTACGGTCAAGCGGAAGTGTTTCGGCATTTTCCTTCATAAGAGAGGCGTATTCTATACCCGAGACAACATTTTCTGTAAGTATAAAATCCGTGTCCTCCCAATCGGGACAAAACTCTGCAAAAATCATTTTGGCTTTGACTGTATCGGCCTCTCTGATAAGCGATAAAGACATCGGATGTATATATATTTGTGTGTACAGGTCCTTGGCGACCTCGTTTTCTTCGCAAATCGCTATCATCGATGTCAATTCGAGCAAGTAAGCAAGTAAAGAGGTTCTGCCCTCCTCAACCTCCTGCTCAAGTGTTATCTGATGGTATTCGCAAAGGTGCTGTGCCAAATCTGCCAGCAGATGCTCCTTTGTCGGAAAATGAAAGGTCAAGTTTCCAAGGCTTATATTGAGACTTTTTCCAATTTCTGTAACATAAGTGTTAGAATATCCTTTTTCTAAAAAGAGATGAGAAGCAAGTGCTAAAATTTCGAACTTATTATTCACCTTTTTTCTCCTCGGCATAAGACACCTCAATTCTTGTTAATAGTAGCGCTACTATTATTATAATGGCGCTTCTATACTTTGTCAATAGTAATGTTACTATTTTTAAAATTTTTTAGTTTCCTCTTTTGTCGCATCAGGCAAAGAATAAATATCCACCCGCATAGCGGGTGGTATTTCATTTTCGGGCATAGCCCTAAACGATACTGGCTACGCACAAGTGCGTTTTAAGGTTGGCCTGCCAGCCATGCAATAACTACTTACTACCCATAAATGGGTCCCGCGGGTCGAAAAGACTTAATTGGTCTGTTTCCT
>JAZNWW010000058.1:0-23001 GCA_045593535.1 Acutalibacteraceae bacterium | reverse complement strand
ACTTGAAAACTTCGGTTATGGACACAACTTCATTCATTGTGATAAGTTAAAGTCAATAACAGTGCCCGGAAATACCGCTGAAATTCCTCGTGGTTTCGTTTTTGATTGTGACAATTTGACAGATATCACTATTTCTTATGGCGTACAGGTTGTTTCTTGGTATTCAATAGGCGGAACCAATCTCACAAAAGTTGTTTTCCCTGAAACAGTTAATGAAATTCACGGTTTTGCTATGAACGAGTTAAAGTCATCAGAGTGCGAAGTGACAATTTGTAATCCCGACTGCGAACTCGGAAAAGGTTTTTCTGAGGAAAAGGTAGCTCTTGATAATGACCCGCTTGAAAATAATCCAAATGTCAAGTTTACAATTATTGTTCCCGAAAACTCCAAGGTAGAGGAGTATTATTCATCAATGGATAAGCTTCCCGGTAAGGATTCGGTGCTTGTTTCAAAACCGGCTTCTTATTTTGAAACATTGGAAGAAAACCAAGAGGATTATGGACTTCAGTATGAGGCTCCGATTTATAAATCGGAATTGCCTGAAGAACCTCAAGAAAACACTGAAAACGGTGAGAAAACCGATGACAAAGGTTCTAACACAGTTCTCTATATCGTTATCGGTGCAGTAGTTTTGGCAATTATACTCGTTGTAGTATTTATTGTAATAAAGAAAAGAAACAAAGGAGAAAAATTATGAAAAGAATTTTAAGCTTGGTGATGGCATTATGTATGATATTTACATTATGCACATCCGTATCACTCACAGCATCTGCTGCAGACAAGTATTATATGGATTATGATGCTTGGATTGCAGACTGGGACTATGAAGATGGTATTATTTATGGTTACTACGGTAAAGACAAGGACGTAGTTGTTCCTACAATCGCTCCCGACGGTACCCACATCACAACTCTTGATAAAGCTGTATTTAAAGATAATACAACTATTGAAAACGTTGTCATTTCCGAAGGTATTGAAATGATGGGTGGTGAATGCTTTATGGGTTGCACAAACCTTAAAAGCGTTAAAATGCCATCCACACTCACATCATTTACTTGGGGTAATAACTTTGTGAGTTGTACTTCACTCAAATCATTAACAATCCCCGGTGGTATTTCTGAAATTCCTGTAAGCTTTGCTTCTGGTTGTACTGCTCTCAAAGAGGTTATCTTTACACCCTCTGGCAATGATATCGTAATTCGTGGTGGCGCTTTTGATGGTACAGGTCTTACAAGAATCGTACTTCCAAGAAACGTTGTTGAAATTCACGCAAGAGCTTTCTTTAACACAAAACCCCAAGGTTCAAAATTTGAATTGTTTATTGCTAACCCCAATGTAAAGCTTGGTGGCGGTAAAGACAACTTCGGTGCTTCATTTGGTGCAAATACTAATGTTATTGGTATTGCTCCCGGTTTCGAAGCTTCAAAGGCTTTCGTTTATTTAGATAGTAAAGGCTCGAAAGCTATCAAATTTATCAACGATAAGGTGAAAAATCCTCCTTATGTTTCAGCTACAACCAAGAGCACCGCTTATTTTGATAGCCTTCCTGAAATGAAGAAAGAAGGTATTCCTGAAACTGCAGCTGATTGGGATGCAATTTACAAGGATTACTTCTCTGGTAGCGAAAGTGCAGCAAACAATGCCACAGGCGAAGTTAAAGAGGAAGTAGTTTATGAAGGCGGCGAAAGCAAGCTTGACACCACAACTCTTATCATAATTTTAGGTGCTGCGTTCTTATTCGTAATCTTAATAATTGTTGTTGCAATTATCTTTGTTGTGATGAAGAACAAGAAGGCTGCGAAGAATGCTCCGCAGTATCCCTATCCTCCTTATCCTCCTTATGCACCCGCTCCTCAAGCACCCGCTGCTGAGCCTGCAACAGAGGAAAACAAAGATACTCAAGAATAATCTTTATTCTGACAATTTAACTTAAAATTCATAAAAGCAGTTGCCAATTTGGCAACTGCTTTTTACTATCAATAAGCATAAATAAATGGCGTAATCATTTTGATTACGCCATAGTATTTTTAAAATAAAATATTAAATCACATATCCACCGTTAATGCCAAGGACCTGTCCTGTTATGTAATCGGCTTTATCACTTGCTAAAAATTCGATAGCTGCCGCAATTTCATCGGCATTTCCCATACGTCCGAGCGGAATTTGTTCAACAAAATCGTTTAACTCCTCAAGAGTCAGGTGAGAGTTCATACCTGTCTCAATAAGTCCGGGAGCTATGCAGTTAACACATATATTGCTAGGAGCCAACTCTTTGGCAAGTGCTTTTGTAAGGCCGATAACGCCGGCTTTCGAAGCCGAGTATGCAACCTCGCAGGATGCACCCACTTGACCCCACATTGATGAAATATTGATTATTTTACCCGACTGGCGTGACACCATTGAGGGAATAACAGCTTTACAGCAATTAAATACACCTTTGAGGTTGATGTCAATAATGCGGTCAAAATCAATTTCATCGGTTTCGGTTATTAGTGCTTGATGGGCTACACCTGCATTGTTAACCAAAATATCAAGACTTCCGTATTTGTATAGCGTTTCCTTTACCATAAGCTCAACTTCAAGGCGGTTGGCAACATTTGCCTTGTGTGTCATTACTGAAAAACCATTTGAAGTGAGTGAACGGCAGAGCAGGGAAGCGGACTCAAAGGAATCGTTAAAGTTGATAACAACGTTGTATCCCTTTTGTGCAAATAAAATTGCGGTTGCGGCACCGATGCCTTTTGAGGAACCGGTGATAAGTACGGTTTTGCTCATAATCATTCTCCTTTTAAAAATTAACAAAAATATTATAACATATTTTGCTAAAAAATAAAAGCCTAATTTTACAACAAATTGGGTTTACATAATAGGGGGAGTTCGATATCTTGTGTGGTTCACATAAAAAGTTGACATAACATATAATTTGCGAAAAAATAACGGTTGACATAATTGCTAAAATATAGTATAACTATATTACACCTTATTTTATCTGTATTTTATCAGAAAACTGGCTTCTAAATTTGGAGCCTGGTTTTTTTGTGCAATGGGTTTAGGTTTACATAAAATTTTATTTTTTCAACATTTAGTGGTCAATGAAGCTTTTGACACAAAATATTGATTTGTTTAACAGGAATATCTTGTCCAAAATTCGCATAGTATTTCTTAAGATGAAAAGGAGTGTTATTATGCGAAGGAGTAAGGTATTAAATTTAAAAAAATTCAATCATTTTTTAAGCTTCATTTCAAAAAACAGAGTCATCATTTTTTTGTGTGTGGTTTTTGTTTTGGGACTTGTTTTCGGAGTGTTCAGTTCAAATAAAACACTTCAAAATTATTTTAAGCTTTATATTGATGATTTTATAACCTTTAGAAGCACATCATCCTTTATAAAGGTGGCAGTAAATTCTTTTTTGGAGTCGCTTACCTTTATTTTCATTTTATATGCTTTGGGTACTTCGGTATTCGGGATGATAACCTCACCGATAATGGTTTTTTTGAAGGGTTATTTTTTTGGCGGTCTTTTATCGCTTTTGTACAGTCAATTTTCTTTAAAAGGTATTGCTTTTAATGCGGTTATAATTCTACCATCAGCGATTTTTCTTGTTTTGGCGATACTTTTATCAAGTGAAAATTCAATTCGGTTTTCCTGCCTTTTGGCTCGGCTTACAATTACCGATAACGAACCGCAATATGTTTCTGCGACATTTAAGCAATATTCTATCAAATATCTATATTATTTAGGTTTTGTTTTGGCATCGGCTGTGTTTGATGCTCTGATTTCTAAAAATTTTTTAAGTAAATTTGTGTTATAAATATCACATCATTAAATTTTTAAGGAGGTGCAGTATGAAAGATTATATCGACATTTTCAAGCGTTATTTGCTCGATGAAAAGAAATCGAGTGCAAATACTTTTGAATCATATATCCGTGACCTTAATCAATTTGTTTCTTACTGTGCTTCACTTAATATTTCTGACACAGCACGTGTCACAAATGATAATATTATTCACTATCTTGAATATTTAACTTCTATAAAGAAGTCGGAATCCACAAAATCAAGAATTACCGCTTCACTTCGTTGCTATTTCAAATTTTTGAAATCAAAGGGTGTAGTTGCCGACAACCCCGTTGATGGAATAAAGCTTAAAAAAGCCGAAAGAAAGCTACCCGGAATACTTGATTTGGATGAAATACTACTTTTGCTTTCAAAGCCCGATATTACCGAATTTAAGGGTATTCGTGATAAAGCTATGCTTGAGCTTTTGTATGCGACAGGAATCAAGGTGTCAGAGCTTATTGAATTAAAGGTTTCTGACCTCAATTTGCAAATCGGTATTGTCAAGCTTCAAAAAGGCAATAGGGAAAGGGTAATACCGCTTTTCCCGGTTGCTGTAAAAAGCCTTTCGGATTATCTTTTAAATGTCAGACCGATTATTGTTTTAGACTCTAATGAGGACAGGCTCTTTACCAATATGTCAGGCAGTAAAATGTCACGCCAAGGTTTTTGGAAAATCATTAAGCACTATGCTGACATTGCGGGTATTAAGAAGGATATCACCCCTCACACCTTGCGCCACTCCTTTGCGGCACATTTGCTTGAAAACGGTGCCAAGCTTTCCGATATTAAAGAAATGCTCGGTCATAGCGACATATCCTCGACTCAAATTTACTCACAGCTTATGAAGAGTAAATACACTAATACATATTCAAAATTCCATCCACTTGCAAAATAAAACACTTACCGAACCGGTAAGTGTTTTTTGCATTTTTAGAAGTTTGATATATTTAATATTCCCACAATTTTATGTACAATTTGTATTATATGCACTTGAAATGTATTTGATTTTATGCTAAAATAAATTGATTATGTATAAAGGGGAATTTTGTCTTGCAAAATGCACTTTATGAGCCTTCTGTTTACGAGGAACAAAGGGTTTATGCAAAAAGAGTTAAGGAAATAATTTTCGATTATTACGGATATAATCCGAAGGCTTTGGTTGTGACCTTTGGTTGCCAACAAAATGTAAGTGACTCTGAAAAGTTAAAGGGTATGTTAGTTTCAATGGGCTACACCTTGACTGAGGATGAAAATAAGGCTGATTTCATAATTTTTAACACCTGCGCTGTGCGTGGACATGCCGAGGACCGAGTTTACGGTAATATTGGCAAGGTAAAGCAACTTAAAAAGGACAACAAAAAACTCATTTCTGCTGTTTGCGGATGTATGGCTCAGCAAGAGATAGTTGCCGACAAGATAAAGAAAAGCTATCCTTATATTGATATAGTTTTCGGGACACAGGTTTTTCACCGTTTGCCCGAATTTGTCTATAAAAGAATAAACGGTTCAAAACGCATTTTTGAGAGAACGCTCGACAACGAAAAAATTGTTGAGGAGATACCTGTAAGCCGAGATGGCAAGTACAGAGGTTGGCTCCCGATTATGTATGGTTGTAATAATTTTTGCACCTATTGTATCGTGCCTTATGTCAGAGGCAGGGAGCGTTCACGTGAGCCTGAAAAAATTATTGCTGAAGCCAAGGAAATGATAAGTCTTGGCTATAAGGAAATCACCCTTTTAGGTCAAAATGTCAATTCCTATGGCAAAGGGGAAGCGCACGGTATAAATTTTGCAAAGCTACTTCGTATGCTTAATGACATAGAGGGCGATTTTGTTATAAGATTTATGACCTCGCACCCAAAGGATTGCACAATAGAGCTTCTTGATACTATTAAGGAGTGCAAAAAGGTGAGCCGCCATTTGCATTTGCCTTTCCAAAGCGGCAGCAGTCGTATTTTAAAGCAGATGAACAGATATTACGATCGACAAGCATATCTTGCTTTAATTAAAGCGGCAAAGGAACGAATACCCGGTGTGTCGCTGACAAGTGATATTATTGTCGGCTTCCCGGGGGAAACCTATGAGGACTTTTGCGAAACCTTGAGTTTAGTCAAAGAGGTTGAGTTTTCCTCACTTTTTACATTTATTTATTCTCCAAGAAACGGAACACCTGCGGCTAATATGCCCGATGTTGTTTCCCGTGAGGAAAAGGGCAAGTGGTTTGATGAGCTGTTGGCACTCCAAGAAGAAATTGCAAAAGAAAATATTGTAAAAAATATCGGTAAAACTATGAGAGTGCTTTGTGAAGAGGTACAAGACGGATATATAATCGGTCACTCAAACGGTACTATTTCGGTAGAATTTAAAGGTGATGAGGCTTTACTCGGAAAGTTTGTTACGGTAAAGATTGATTCATATAACGGTGCTTACAAAGGCACACTAATAAATTAAAAGAGGTATTAAAAATGGATGTTATTGAAAGTGTAAGAAATTTAGGAAAAGCAATTCAATCTGATGAGCGTTTTGTAAGATATGCCAAAGCTCGACTTGCTAATGATAACGATAAAGAATTGCAGGCTCAAATCGGTGAATTTAACATTATCAGAATGGAGCTTGACAATCAGTTCCAACAGGAAGAAAAAAATCAAGAAAAGATTGATGAATTAAACACAAAGCTTCGTGATGTTTATGGTAAGATTATGGCTTCTCCTGCTATGGTGGAATACAACACCGCAAAAGCAGAGCTTGACCAATTAGTTAACGAAGTAAACACAGTTATTTCAAAAGCATTAGACGGTGAGGACCCCGAAACCTGCGAAACTACCGCTTGTACCGGTTCTTGCGCTACCTGTGGCGGTTGTCACTAAAATTTAAACTTTCAGAAAGGGGTGGGGAAAGTGTCTTTATCACCTATGATGCAACAATATCTTGATATAAAGTCTCAAAACGAGGATAGTATTCTCTTTTTCAGAGTGGGCGATTTTTATGAAATGTTTTTCGAGGATGCAAAAACCGCCTCTGATGAATTGGATATTGTTTTAACGGGTAAGGACTGCGGACTTGAGGAAAGAGCACCGATGTGCGGTGTACCTTTTCACAGCTGCGAAGCTTACATAGCACGCCTTGTTGAAAAAGGATATAAGGTTGCAATTTGTGAGCAAACCGAAAACCCTGCCACCGCAAAAGGTCTTGTAAAACGAGATATTATACGAGTTATTACTCCCGGTACTGTAATTGAAGACAGTATGCTTGAAGAGGGTAAAAACAACTATTTAGCCTGTGTGGTTTATGATAAGTCGGGTTCGGGACTTTGCTTTTGCGATGCTTCAACAGGCGAGTGCTTTGTAACCGCTGTTCCAAGCGGAAAGTCCGAACAAAAAATTGTCGAGGAAATTTCACGCTTTAAGCCTCGTGAAATTCTAATTAGTGAGAAGAATTTGAAACAACTCAAATCTTTGAAGGAAAAGATTGATAACAATTTTGATTGTGTAATCACATTAAAAGATGACAGTTATTTTGATGCAGAGTCAACCGAAAAAAGAATTCTTTCTCACTTTTCCGTAATCAGCACTGAAAATTTAGGTGTTGAAAAGCAAAGCGGTGTATCGAGGTCTTTAGGCGCTACACTCGAATATATCTACGAAACAGGGCTTTCTGACAACACCTCGATAAATAAGGTTGAGGTTTATTCCGACAAACAGTTTATGCATCTTGATATGACTGCTGTCAGAAATCTTGAAATTGTTGAAACAATGCGTACAAAGTCAAAAAAAGGCTCTCTTTTGTGGGTTGTGGATAAAACCAAAACCGCTATGGGTAAACGCCTTATCCGTTCTTGGCTTTTGAATCCGCTCCTTAATATCACTCAAATTTCGCTTCGCCAAAACGCTGTTGAAGAATTGGTTTCTGATACTATGCTTCGTGAGGAAATTCGTGAGAATTTTGTCGGTATTCGTGATATTGAGCGAATTATGACAAAAATCGTTTACGGAACCTCTTCTGCTCGTGACCTTAACGCTATTGCCGACACAGCAGAAAAATTTCCGCAAATTAAAAACCTTTTGGCAAATGCAAATTGCAAATTGCTCAAAGATATATACAATTCGATTGATACTTTAGAGGATATATCAACTCTTATTCGTTCTGCCATTGCCGATGACCCGCCTGCCACTATTCGAGAAGGCGGAATTATTAGAAAAGGCTATAACGCCGAGCTTGACATGCTTCGTGGTGATATGACCGATGGCACAAATTTCCTTGCTGACATTGAAAGCAGGGAACGGGAACGCACAGGTATTAAAAATCTAAAGGTTAAATACAACAAGGTTTTCGGTTATTATATTGAGGTGACAAATTCCTTCCTTGATAAAGTGCCGGAGGATTATATCAGAAAACAAACACTTACCGGTGCAGAGCGTTTTATTACCGAGGAGCTCAAGGAACTCGAAAAAAGAATGCTTACCGCCAAAGACCGTTCCTTCCAGCTTGAATATGAGCTTTTTGATGAAATCAGAAAGAAAACAGCAAACGAGCTTGTGCGTTTTCAAAAAACAGCTTCGGCTATTTCACAGCTTGATGTTCTGTGCTCCTTTGCAAATGTAAGTGCGAATAATATGTATTGCCGACCGCTCGTTAATAATAGCGGCAATATCAAAATCAAGTCAGGAAGACACCCCGTTGTTGAGCAGGTATCAAAAACACCTTTTGTCGCAAACGATACCTTCCTTAATATGCAGGAAAACAGAACTGCTATAATTACAGGTCCTAATATGGCGGGTAAATCTACATATATGCGACAAGTGGCAATTATTACTCTGCTTGCACAAACCGGTTGCTTTGTTCCGGCTCAGTCTTGTGAAATCGGCATTGTAGATGCTATTTTCACTCGTGTTGGTGCTTCGGATGATTTGGCTTCGGGACAATCTACCTTTATGGTCGAAATGAGTGAGGTTGCCGATATTCTGAAAAACGCAACCAAGCACAGTCTTTTGATTCTTGATGAAATCGGTCGTGGAACTTCCACGTTTGATGGTATGTCAATAGCTCGTGCTGTTTTAGAGTATGTTGTTGATAAAAAGAAGCTCGGTGCAAAAGCACTTTTTGCAACCCATTACCACGAGCTTACAGAGATGGAAAATGAGTTTTCGGATGTTAAGAATTATAATATCGCTGTTAAAAAACGTGGCGATGATATTACCTTCTTGCGCCGTATTGTTCCGGGCGGTGCCGATGACAGCTATGGTATTGAAGTAGCAAAATTAAGCGGTATTCCGAATAGTGTTACAGAACGTGCAAAGGAAATTCTCAAAAAGACCGAAAGCGAAGGTCTTGTGACCTATAAAACGGTCAAAGAATCTGATGCACAGCTACCGCTTGAAATGATAAATGCACAGGAAATTATGTCTGACCTTAAAGCTATCGATGTCAATACGCTAACTCCGATAGAATCAATGCAAATACTTTTTGATATTTGCAACAAAGCAAAAGATTTTTAATTAAGGAGGTGTAAAAATGCCAAAAATCAATTTATTGCCAAAAAACGTTGCAGAGCTTATAGCGGCAGGTGAGGTGGTCGAAAGACCGGCTTCGGTTATTAAGGAATTGGTTGAAAACTCGATAGATGCAGGAGCTACTGCAATTACTGTCGAAATTGAACGTGGCGGTATTACATATATGCGTGTAACCGATAACGGAAGCGGTATTGATTTTTCGGATGTTCCTACTGCATTTTTACGCCACGCAACAAGTAAAATCTCAAAAGGTGATGACCTCGACAATATTGGCACCTTAGGCTTCAGAGGGGAAGCTTTGGCTGCGGTTTCTTCGGTTTCAAGGGTTGAAATGCTGACCTCTACCCAAAACGCCCCTTTTGGCGCTCTTTATAAAATTGAGGGCGGTGAGGAGGTTGTCTTCGAGGAAATCGGTTGCCCTGTTGGCACTACAATAATCATCAGAGATATTTTTTATAACACACCTGCTCGTATGAAATTCTTAAAAAAGGATGTTTCAGAAGGCAATGCGATAGCATCGGTAATCGACCGAATTGCACTCTCACATCCAGAAATTGCCTTTAAATTTATACGTGACGGAAAGCAAACTTTATCAACATCGGGCAACGGAGATTTAAAGGGAACTGTATATTCGGTTTTGGGCAGAGAGTTTACTTCGACCTTGATTGATGTAGCACCTTATGGTGAGCGTGTTACTGTTAGCGGTCTTATTTGTAAGCCTGTTTCCTGTAAGCCGACAAGAAATAATCAGTTCACATTTTTAAATGGCAGACTTGTTCGCTCGGGAACGGTTATTGCCGCTGTTGAGCAGGCTTATAAAAATAGTGCGATGATTGGCAAATTCCCCGCCTTTATACTTTATCTGTCAGTACCTTACGATACAGTTGATGTAAATGTTCACCCCGCAAAGACAGAGGTTAGATTTTCGGATGAAAAAATGATTTTTGATGCGGTTTATGTAGCGGTTAAAAACGCCCTTACGAAAGGGGATACACGCCCCGAAGTAAAGCTAAAGCAAAACACTTATAACCCCTATGTAAGCGCTGTCAAGGCTGAATATCGCCAAGTACCGATAGTTACAAAGACAGTACTTGAAAATATTCCGAAAAAGGAAATTTCTCCCTTTAAAGAGGCAACTCAAAGTAATGTTTTCCGTGATGACAGCACACCTGACTTTATGAATAAATATTCTGTCGTTACAAAAAGCGGTGAAGAATCCGAACCGATAGCTCATACTGAAATTGATTTACCTCGAGAAAAGCCTATAGTAACTCTTCAAAATACCGAAAAACCGAAAGAGGCTTTAGAAACACTTATTGATGATGAAAAGCCCATAATTAAGGTTATCGGACAGGCATTTGAGACATACATTATTGCTCAAATGGATGAGTCATTGTTTTTAATTGATAAACACGCAGCTCACGAGAGAATTTTGTTCAACTCATTAAAGCAAAACACCGAAATCTCTGTGCAACAGCTTTTAACACCAAAAACAGTCACATTAAATCCAGATGAATATGATGTCATTGTTTCAAATGAGGAATTATTGCAAAAATCAGGCTTTGAAATTGAGGATTTTGGCAATTCTACAGTTTTAGTAAGAAGTATTCCTTCCTTTTTGACAAATAGTGATATAGACAATTTGGTATCTGAAATTGCAGAGAGTATATCTAAAACAGGTACTGCCATTACCGAGCGTGAGGATAATCTTTTTCATACTGTCGCTTGTAAGGCTGCAATTAAAGCGGGTAGTATTACTTCGCTTTATGAGATGCAAAATTTGGCCGAAAAGGTGCTTTTAAATAAGGAAATTATGTATTGTCCGCACGGACGTCCTGTGGCGTACGAAATAAAAAAGCGTGATTTAGAAAAGCAATTTGGTAGAATACAATGAGGAAAATCAAAACAATTTTTATTGTAGGACCGACCGCTTCAGGAAAGACCGATTTGAGCATCAAATTAGCTAAAGAATTAAATGGCGAAATTGTTTCTGCCGATTCAATGCAGATATATAAAGATATTCATATCGCTTCTGCGGCACCGGATACAGAAGAAATGCAGGGGATTGCCCATCATTTACTCGAATTTCTCGATACTAATGTTCAGTTTTCTGTGGCAGATTATGTGATTTTGGCACGTGAAAAGATAAAGGAAATAGCCAATAGAGGTAAAGTTCCGATTGTAGTCGGTGGCACAGGACTTTATATAAACGCCTTGCTTTACAACACCGAGTTTTTGGATGTTGATACAGATTATGCTTTGCGAGAAAAACTTGAAAAACAGTTCGATGAGCTTGGTGGAGAAAAGATGTTAAAGCTTTTATCAGAGTTTGACAGTGAATCAGCATTGAGACTTCATCCCAACAACCGCCGCCGAATAATCCGTGCTTTTGAGGTTTATAGTCTTACAGGAAAGACTATTACCGAGCAAAACGAGGAATCTCACAATAACGAGAACTTTATAGAGCCTTTGGTTTTTGGTATAACATATTCCGACCGTGAAAAATTATATCAAAGAATTAACCAAAGGGTTGATTTAATGATGAAAGCCGGTCTTTTAGAGGAAGCAAAAGAGGTTTTCAAAAAAAGCGACTCAAAAGGTGGCTTTCAGGCTATTGGTCATAAAGAGCTGTTTGGATATTTTAAAGATGAGATTTCTCTCGAAAGTGCTACCGATAATCTTAAACTACAAACCAGAAGATATGCTAAAAGACAGCTTACTTGGTTTAGAAAAAACGATGAAATCAATTGGGTTTTTCCCGATATAAATGCACGATTTTTTGATGATGTTTTAACAAAGACTAAAGAATTTTTGAAGGAGGAGTAACTGTGAAGGGTTCAAAAATAGTTCGTTTGATTGCTGTATTGTTCGTTTTGGTGATAGTCTTTCACCACGCCTTTTCTTTGCTTTATAATCCTATCAAAACAGAAACAGCAGTATATTATACAGCGACCGATGGTTTGAACATCACAGGTCTCATTGTTAGAAACGAAACACTTGTTACCTCCAATAAAGATGGTGTTTTACACTTTTTGGTTTCCGATGGCGGAAGAGTGCCAAAGGATGGCGTAATCGCCAACATATATGATGATGAAGCATCTTCTATTACTTTGAATGAAATTGAAAGTATTAGTGAGAAAATATCTGATATAGAGGAAATTTTGAGCTATAACGATACTGATGCGGTAAATCTTGATATTATTAACTCAAAGGTACAAGGTAACATCAATGATTTCGTTTTATCAACCTCTACCTCTGATTTTTCAAAGGTTAATTCTGCAAGCTCTGATTTGCTTTCCTCAATCAATAGAAAGCAGGCGGCGCTTGGCTACGATGTGGATTTTGCCTCACAGCTCGAGGAGTTAAAAACAAAATATGACTCATTGTCAAAAGAGCTTCCTTCTGCAAAGGGCAAAATCGAGGCTCAAAAATCAGGATATTTTGTTTCTAAAACCGATGGTTATGAAGAAATTTTAAAGGACACTAATTTAGATGATTTGACCTATGAATTTCTTGAAGGTGTAAAGCCTAAAGAAACGCCTAATAATGTAGTTGGAAAAATTGTTTCAGATTATGAGTGGTATATTGCGGCAAAGGTTTCTGTTAACGAGTCTCTCAACTTTAAAGAAGGGGACACCCTTACAATCGAAACTGCAGTAAAAGCTTCAAAGGAATTACCTGTCACCGTAAAACAAATCAATATTTCAAATGATACCGATAATGCCGTGATTTTGTTTGCTTGCAATCAAATGAGCAGCGAATTGGCGACTATGAGAAGCGGACCTATGACTGTTGTTAAAAATCGATACAGTGGTCTTAAAATTCCGAAATCTGCACTTCGTGTTGTCGATTCGGTTCGTGGGGTATATGTTGAAAACGGTATGCAGGTAGATTTCGTTCCGATTGAAATTGTATTTAAAACTGATAGCTATTTGATTTGCGAAAAACAGTCGGGCGATGATAACGCTTTGAAGCTGTATGATAAGGTTATTGTGAAAGGAAAGAATCTTTATGATGGAAAAATTATCTCCTGAAGAATTTGATTGTAATTATTCCGCTATCATAGAGGATATTGAAAAAGCCGCAAAAAAATCGGGTAGAAATCCCGATGACATTATTCTTCTTGCCGCAACAAAAACGGTTGATGTTGATACTATAAATTATGCTATAAATAAAGGTATTTCATATATTGGTGAGAATAAGGTTCAGGAATTTTTATCAAAGGATGAGTGTGTAATAAAAGCACATAGACACTTTATCGGCCACCTTCAAACTAATAAAGTAAAAGATATTATCGAAAAAGTCGAAATGATTCATTCGGTAGATTCACTAAAGCTTGCTAAAGAAATTTCAAAGCAGGCACAAAAGAAAAATCTTACGATGGATGTTTTGCTTGAAATAAATATTGGTAACGAGGATTCAAAATGGGGATTTTCTCCCCAAAATTTAGAGGAAAATTTACTCGAAATTTCTAAACTTCCGAATATTTTTGTAAAAGGACTTATGGCAATACCTCCGATTTGTCAAAATCCAGAGGAAAATCGTGAGTTTTTCAAGCAAATGTACAAACTCTTTATTGACATAGGTGGTAAAAAAATAGATAATAGTAGTATGGAGTATCTCTCTATGGGTATGTCTGATGATTTTGCAGTCGCCATAGAAGAGGGTTCTAATATTATTCGTTTGGGTACAGCGCTTTTCGGTAAGCGTGTATATAATAAAATTTAAAATTAAGGAGCATTTAAAAATGGGATTATTTGATGGCATCAAAAACATTTTCGTTATTCCTGAGGATGATGAATATGATGACGAAATTGAGGAAACTCAAGAAAAAGAAACTCGTAAAAAAGCGGCTGAGCCAAAGCGTCAGGAACAGGCGCCTCGTGTAGTGGGTTCGAAATCAAGAACCATTCCTTACAACCCCGCTCAAATGCAGGTTGTTTTGGTTAAGCCTGAAAGATATGAAGATGTAACTTCTATCGCAGACCATCTTAACGACAAGAAAACTGTTGTTTTGAACCTTGAGAGTGCTGACCGTGACCTTTCTCGCAGAATAGTTGACTTTTTAAGCGGTGCTACTTATGCTAATCACGGAAATATGCGTAAAATTTCAAAGGGCACTTTCCTCATCGTTCCCGAGGGTGTGGATATGATGGGCGAGCTTATGCTTGAAGATTTTGAAGAGAACAAAATGTACTTTTAATGGATAACGAACTTTTAACAGCTCGTATAGGCGATATTGCCGATATTGTTCAAAAAACTAATCATTTTAAGTTTTTCGGTTTTTTATCCTTGGAGGAAGCTGTGCTTTCAGACAAGATAATTTCCAAAAGAAATGTGAAATATTCATTTTTTGGTGGGTATGAGGATGCCGTTCGTGTGATGCTTGGTTGCTTTCCCGATTGGGCAGAGGATATACCTTTTCCGATAACACCGATTACTTTTACCTACAGAAAGACCGATGTTTTAAGACATAGAGATTTTTTGGGTGCAATTTTATCCTTGGGACTCAAGAGGGAAACTGTGGGCGATATTCTGATTGGTGAGGGCTATGCTGTTGCCTTTGTTTTGGATGAGATTTCAGATTTTGTCATTTCACAAATTGATAAGGTAGCTCGTGTTGGAGTAACACTTAAAAAAGGTTATGAATTACCGCTGCCAAGTGTGGAAAAACTATCGGAATTTTCGGCAACTGTTTCCTCAAGCAGGCTCGACTGTGTTGTTTCTGCACTTTGTAATTGTTCTCGTGCCGCAGCTTTATTAAATATCGAAAGCGGTTTTGTTTCGGTAAATTCTCAAATTTGCGAAAAACCAACAAAGTCTGTCTTTTCGGGCGATGCTGTAACAATCAGAGGAGTCGGAAAGTTTATTATTGATTCTATTACTGATAAGACTCGCAAAGGTCGTATCATTTTAAAGTATAAAAAATACGTATGAGGTGATTTTATGTTTTCTGCAGCGGATATCAAAAATATTAAGTTTGCAAGGTCAATGTCCGGTTACAAACAGGAAGAGGTTGACATTTTTCTTGATAAGGTTGAGGCGGATTATGCCCAATTTGATAACATTGAAAAGGCATTTAATGCAAAAATTGATTCTCTGAACAAAGAAATTTCCGATTTAAAAGAAGCTCAAAGCAGTATTCAGAATGTCTTGGTAACCGCACAGCGTTTAGCCGATAATATAATAGGCGAGGCAAAGGAAAAAAGCGAAGAAATTCTTAAAGCGGCAGAAGCCAATTTGTCGGTTATTCAGGCTCACGAAAAGGAGCTTGCTACCGCTTTTGAAATCAAAGCACAGGAAAGAAAAAATTCCCTCGAAAAAGAACTTGCACAAATGGTGTCGGAAGCTGATAAAAAGGCTAAAGCCATCACGGCGGCGGCTGATGATGCAGTCAGACGTCAACAAATTTTATTTGATAAAATTAAGGTTGAAATTGCAGCTTTCAAATCAAGTATCACTGCAAAGTATAAGGAACATCTTGAAACACTCAGCACAATTCCCGATACTGTTCCTGCAGAGCCTGCTTATTTGGCAGAGGTTGTTTCTGCGGCTCTCGACAAAGAACCTGATGTTAATGAATTTATCAACAATGGGAATCTTTTGCCTGTTGAAAACGATGATGCACAGGAAGCAGACGAAAAGCTTTTTGAAAAAATTGCCGATTTAACAGATATTTCTTCAAATTCCGATGACTCCTCAAATACAAAAGGATTTCAAATTGAAGTTGAAGAAGATAATGAGGTATAAAATTTGATTTCATATATTTTAGCAATTTTTACTTCATTATGTGTGTTGGTTGGTGATTATATTTCAAAGGAATATGTAGCCGCCACATTTATTTACGGTGAAACAAAGCCGTTTATAAACGGATTGTTGGATTTTAACTATATTCATAACACAGGTGCCGCTTGGGGTATGTTTTCGGGGAACAGAGCTTTTCTTATAATACTTACATTTGTTATTATGGCAATTTGCGTATTTTGTCTTATCAAATTTGCCAAAAAATCAAAGCTCATTTTCTGGGCAATTACATTGGTGCTTTCGGGCGGTATAGGTAATATGTATGACCGAATTTTCAGAGGTGGCAAGGTAATCGACTTTTTGCACTTTGAATTTTGGCCGACATTTCCTGTTTTTAATATTGCCGATTGTGCTGTGGTAGTAGGAGCCGGACTTCTGATTTTGTACTTTGTATTAGATACCGCCGAAGAATTTAAGGAAAAAAGGCAGAAAAATGGAGAAGCTTGATTTAGTTTATAACGAGAGCGTTGCTATTAGACTTGATGTTTTTGTTTGTGAAAATGCAGATGTTTCTCGTTCAAGGGCAGTACAGCTAATCGAAGAAGGACAGGTGACTGTCAATAACAACTCGGCGACCAAAAACACAAAGCTGAAATTCGGTGATTTGGTAAGTGTCACAGTGCCCGATCCTGTACCATTGTCAGTTGAAGCGGAAAATATACCACTTGAAATACTTTTTGAGGATGACACGCTTTTGGTTGTAAATAAGCCAAAGGGTATGGTAGTTCATCCGGCGGCAGGTAATTACAGCGGTACGCTTGTTAATGCTCTATTGTATCATTGTAAAGACAGTCTTTCGGGGATTAACGGTGTTTTGCGCCCGGGAATTGTTCATCGAATTGATAAAAATACAAGCGGTCTTTTGATGGTGGCAAAAACCGATTTTGCACATAATCATTTAGCAAAGCAAATAAAGGAACACTCTTTTGTCAGAGAATATGCCGCTGTTTGTTACGGAAATTTCAAGGAGGATACAGGTACAATCAATGCTCCGATTGCACGTCATCCAAAAAACCGAAAGCAAATGGCAGTAGTATCAGGAGGCAGAGAGGCAATTACTCATTACGAGATTTTAGAACGGTTAAATGGTTTTACTTATCTGAAATTCAAGTTAGAAACCGGCAGAACACATCAAATAAGAGTTCATACTTCATATTTAGGTCATCCTATTGCTGGGGACGATGTATATGGACCAAAAAAGGTAATAACCGAACTCGGCGGACAATGCTTGCACGCACGTAAATTAGGCTTTATTCATCCTAAAACCAATGAATATATTGAATTTGAAAGTGAATTACCTGATTATTTTACAAGATTTTTGGAGATGAAAAGATTAAATGGGGATTTTTGATGGTTGTTTGCTTGCCTGCGATATTGATGGCACACTTATCGAAAGCGGATATATAAATCCTCAAAACATCGAAAAAATCAAGTTTTTTATGGATGAAGGCGGTGCATTTTCGCTTTGTACCGGTCGCTCTATGGGAGCTATCAGTGATGCACTCTCAAAATTGCCTTTGATTTCGCCTTGTGTGGTTTTAAATGGCGGTATGATTTATGATTACACCGAGAGCAAAACCTTGTTCGATGTCAAAATTCCAAAAGAAGATTATCGTATTACGGAAATTGTTAAAAACTGCCAAGAGGATGTCGGAATTGAAATTCACGCAAAAGAAAACGTTTTCACGTTAGTAAGAAATTATTATACCGACCTTCATCAAGAATATGAAAAATTCGAAGCTCCGCTTGTGGATTTTGCTTTTGCATCACAGTACGACTGGAATAAGGTGCTATTCACCTTTGAAAGCGAAGAGCAAAGGGAAACTGTTGTAGAGCTTTTAAAGGATGAAAAAACAAGTTCACAGTTTATCAAGACTTGTGCTACAATTGATGGAAAGCCTAACAGCTACTATGAGCAAATACCGCTTGGCGTTTCAAAGGCAACTGCAATTGACAAGCTTTGTGAAATTTTGGATATTAAAAATGGAAAAGTATTTGCTATCGGTGACTACTATAATGACCTTGAAATGATAAAAAAAGCGGACATCAGTGCCGCACCTGTAACTTCGCCCGATGATTTAAAAGGCTTTGCCGATTATATTACGGTCAGTTGTAAGGATGGTGCTGTTGCCGATTTTATAAATTATTTAACAAATAAATACAAATAGAATGCGTATCAGAGAAAGGAAAGAAAACAATGGATGCTGCAGTTAAAAAAGAATTGCAAATCACAGCCTGTAAAGTAAGAATGGGCATTATCGAGGGGGTACACGCTGCTAAATCGGGACATCCCGGCGGCTCACTTTCTATTGCAGAAATTTTGACTTATCTTTATTTCAAGCAAATGAATATCGACCCCAAGAATCCTAAGATGGAAGCCAGAGACCGTTTTGTATTGTCAAAAGGTCATGCTGCTCCTGCACTTTATGCAACATTAGCACAGAGAGGCTTTTTTGAGCCCGACCTTATGAAAACACTTCGCCACCCCGGTAGTATTCTTCAAGGACATCCCGATATGAAGAACATCCCCGGTGTTGATATGTCAACTGGTTCTCTCGGTCAGGGTGTTTCTACTGCTGTTGGTATGGCACTTTCTGCTAAACATTTCGGCAACGATTTTAAGGTTTATTCTATACTCGGTGATGGTGAAATCGAGGAAGGTCAGGTTTGGGAAGCTGCTATGTTTGCCGCTAACAAAGGACTTTCAAATCTTACAATTTTCGTTGATTACAATAACCTTCAAATTGATGGTACTATTGAAGAGGTAAACTCTGCAATGCCTATTGATAAGAAGTTTGAAGCATTTAATTGGCATACTATTTGTATTGATGGTAATGATTTTGACCAAATCGAAGACGCTCTTACAGAAGCTATGACTATTGATAAGCCTGTTGCAATTATTGCAAAGACAATCAAAGGCAAGGGCGTTTCATATATGGAAAATCAAGTAGGTTGGCACGGTTCTGCTCCTAACGATGAGTTAACAGAACAGGCTTTAAGTGAGCTTCAAGCACAGCTTGATGAGTTAATGAAGTAAAGGAGAGAAAAGTAATGTCAGATGTAAAAATGGTTGCAACACGTGCAGGCTTTGGTGCCGCACTTAAAGAACTCGGTCACGAAAGAGAGGACTTTGTTGTTCTCGATGCTGACCTTGCCGCCGCTACACAAACGGGCGCTTTTAAAAAGGAATTTCCCGATAGATTTTACAACTGCGGTATTGCAGAGCAAAATATGGTAAGCATAGCAGCAGGTATTGCCGCAACGGGCAAAAAAGTTGTTTGCAGTTCCTTTGCAATGTTTGCTGCAGGTCGTGCTTTTGAGCAGGTTAGAAACTCTATTGGTTATCCCCACTTAAACGTTGTTATCGGCGCTACACACGCAGGTATCTCGGTTGGCGAAGATGGTGCTACCCACCAATGTAATGAGGATATCGCTTTAATGCGTACAATTCCCGGAATGACAATTATTAACCCTGCTGATGAAACCGAAGCAAAGTTAGCTGTAAGGGCTGCACTGGACCACGATGGCCCTGTTTATATGCGTTTTGGCAGACTTGCAGTTCCGGTTGTTTTCGGAGATGATTATAAATTTGAAATTGGCAAAGGCGTTGAGCTTAAAGCGGGAAATGATGTGACAATCGTTGCTACCGGTCTTTTAGTTAACGAGGCTTTACAGGCTCACGAATTATTGAAAGCAGAGGGCATAAATGCTCGTGTAATCAATATTGCTACAATTAAGCCTTTGGATGAAGAAATCATCTTAAAGGCGGCTAAAGAAACAGGCGCTATTGTTACTTGTGAAGAGCACTCTGTAATAGGTGGTCTCGGTTCTGCAGTCAGCGAGTATTTGGCAGAGAATTGTCCTACTCCTGTTGTAAAACTCGGTGTTTATGACAGATTTGGATATTCAGGCCCTGCTCCCAAGCTTCTTGATGAGTTCGGACTTCGTGCTGTGAATATCGTAGAAAAGGTCAAGAAAGCTATTGCTATGAAATAATATAAAAATTAAAGCCTATCGAAATATCGATAGGCTTTAATTTTGCTTGACTTTTGTGGGGAAAATTCTTATAATAAAGGGGAGGTTTCGACAAAATTCGACAAAATAAAAAATCACCTCAAATGGATATACCATTCAAGGTGATTGGAGCTGAAGATGGGACTCGAACCCACGATCTGCTGATTACGAATCAGCTGCTCTGCCAACTGAGCCACTTCAGCATTACCCTAAAATTATATCATATTTTTCAGTTTAGTCAATACTAAATCTTTCGAAGGGAGTGTAAATTTTGCCTGATAAAATCAATCAAAGAATTAAGGAAGCACGTGAAAAATTAGGGCTTAAACAATACCAAGTGGCACAACTTCTCGATATGAAAGAATCTACCTATTCTCAAATGGAGCGTTCGGGTAAAATTAACTCTGAGAGAATTGTTGAGCTTTCTAAAATTTTAAATGTTTCAACAGATTATTTGCTTACGGGTGATAATGGACTCGATTTTTCACCACTCGAAAACAGCAATTCGGTTCTTCGTGAAGAACCTTTTTATGAAAATAAATCTGAAATGGTACTTTCGCAGAATGAAATCAGTATTATAACAATACTTCGTAATTTCCCCAAAAGTGTCAGGGAAGAGGTTATCGATTTTATTGAGCAGAAGTATAAAGAAACTAAATAGCTTTTAAAAACTCCGTTTTAGTGTTTCTAAAGCGGATTTTTCAATTCTGGAAACATAACTTCTCGAAATTCCAAACATTTTTGCTATTTCTCTTTGAGTCAACTCCTTTTGACCGCCGATTCCGTAACGCAATTCGATAATTTTACGTTCACGTTCATCAAGAACTGAAGTCAATAAAACCTTTAATTTATCAAGCTTCATTTTTTTATCTATTTCATCCACAATATCACAGTTATCCGCTATAATATCAATGAGAGTAAGGTTGTTTCCGTCTTTGTCCGTTTCAATAGGGTCATTTATGAATACATCTTGTGATGATTTTTTCTGATTTCTGAAAAACATCAAAATTTCGTTTGCTATCCTCACACAAATCGGTTTTAGTCTCTGAACGAAAATCCTCCGTAGCATCTTGGTCATAATCTACGTCCGAAAACTCTATGAGTTCTTCGTCATCATCTGTGTCTATTTCAATGTGTTTTATGTAAGGTGTGATATCGGGGAGCTCGATATCACCGTCCTGCGAACCAAATAAAATAACGTGTGCATTTTCGCCATCCCAAATCACACGGCGGACAATACTTCCTATGGCGGCTCTCTTTTGTTCGTAGGACATATCATCAATAGTGTTTTTGAAAACGCCCAGCATCTGACGAAGTACGTCAAACTCAATATCGCTGAAAGCGTGTTCGGCGGTAAGACTTATCATCTCGTCAATGCCTTGTGAAACTTTGTCTATTTGAGTATTCATTTCGTTAATACGAGCGACTATTGATTTTTTAGCGCCAATTTCATCCAACTCCGCAAGTGTGTCTATGAGTGAGCTGACCTTTTTCTCAAGGTCGGCTTTTTCTTTTTTCATCGTACTTAACTTTTGTTCATACTGTTCACGGTTGCCGGTGTAGAAAATCTTACTTTTTTCAAGCTGCTTGACAAAATCACTCTTTTCGTCAGCGAGCTGCTTGATTTTTTCAATAACCGCAAGGTCTAATATATTACCGTTTGCATTGCGCTTATTGCATAGGTCTTTTTTGCTACGCTCTTTCATCTTACAAACATAGGTATATATGATATCGCCGTCAGCAGTTTTCCGCTTGGAAAGCTTTGGGTACATACGGTTGCCGCAAGAGCAGAACAAAAGGCCAGTCAGTAAGGCTTCGTTTCTTCTCGGTCTGCGGAAAGATTTTGACTTGTTTCGTTCAAGATTATCCTGAACACCCACCCAAATCTTGCCGGGGATAATACCGTGATGCTTACCGACCGAAACAATCCAATCGCTGACAGGGTTATAAACGGTGGCTTTGCCTTTTTCTTGGTCGGTACGGTTGTAGGATAAAATTCCGTGTACGCCGTCAAATTCTTCTTTGGATGAAAATAGATCCGCATCCTTTAGCTTGAAGAATTCATAAGCTTCTTCGTCCGCAATCATATACACGGGATTTTGCAGTATGGATTTGATTGAAAAGCGGGTGAAGTGGTTGCCGTTTTTAGTCATTATTCTACGCTGTATCAATTCGGCTTCGGTAAGTGTTAAAGAGCCTGTTTTAATAAATAAATCAAAGATAAGCTTAACATTCTCGGCTTCTTCGGGAATAAGCTTTAACTTACAAGCTTTTTTGGTCTTGCCGTCAACCGTAACACTCTTAACACTTTCACTGCAATAGCCTGTGGGTGTATTCCCACCAAGCCAACGACCTGTCTTTGCTAATTCGTGCATATTATCTCTGATACGCTCTGCAATGGTCTCACGTTCAAGCTGTGCGAATACAGAGGCAATATACATCATCGCTCTGCCCATTGGCGTTGCCGTATCAAACTGCTCACGGATAGACACAAAAACTATATCTCGGCGGTTAAGATCTTCAATAAGTGATGAGAAATCGCTGACATTACGGCTCACACGGTCAAGACGGTAAACCACAAGTGCCTTAAATTCTCCACGCTCGATGTGAGTCATCATTTTTTTGAAAGCAGGGCGGTTGACGTTTCCGCCGGAAAAACCTTCGTCCTCAAATACCACTGCTTTTTCTGCGGCTTCATCACCGTAATGAGTTCGTATGTATTCACGGCAAAGCTCTACCTGATTGCCGATACTTTCGCCCTTGCCTGTGAATTTGGATTTTCGTGAATAAATCGCTATTACATTAGACGTATTTTTCATAAACATCCCTCTACT
>JAZNWW010000057.1:0-2383 GCA_045593535.1 Acutalibacteraceae bacterium | reverse complement strand
CTTAACCTTGTCTTGTGGTGGCGAGGATATTTTTGACGGTTGGATGAAGAATAAAAAAAGTGCAATGATTTCCTGTAACGATGGTTTCAGACCGGTAAGTTTCTTGCTCGAAACAATAAATTGAAGGGTATGATTTTATGAATTTTACAGAGATTGCAAACAATAGATATTCTTGTAGAAAATACGATACGAACAAACCTATCGAGGATGAGAAAATCGAGGCCATTTTAAAAACAGCTCTCCTCTCCCCTTCTGCCTGCAACGGTCAGCCTTACCATATAACCGTTTTAAAGGGAGATAAAGCAAAGGAAGTTGCCCGCACAACAAAGGCACTAAAAATCAATGGTTTTGTCGAACAAGCACCGGTTTTACTCATAATTTCTGAAAAACCTTATTCAAAAATGGCAAAGCTCGGTGCAAAGCTTAAAAATAACGACTATCGCTCAATCGATATAGGTATTCTATCGGCATACCTCACAGCAGAAGCTACTGCTCAAGGGCTCGGCAGTTGTATTATCGGCTGGCTCGACAGCGACAAAATATGCAAAATCACAGGTATCGACAGCACAGTCCGCCTTATTATATCACTCGGCTATCCGTTAGATAGCGCAACTTCAAAAAAACGGAAAACCTATGAAGAAATGATAACATTTTTATAAAATCAAAAGCAGAGAGAAATCTCTGCTTTTTGCATATTTTGAAGTCGTTTACACACTATAAAAATATATATTTAAAGGTGTGGTAATATGAAAAAAATCGGAAAAAGAACAATACGGCTTGAAAACCGTCCTTCAATTATTTCTTCAGGTGCGATAGTCGGTAAAAAGGAGCACGAAGGCCCGTTGTCACACGAGTTTACTCACTATATAACCGATAGCTATTTTGGAGAAAAAAGCTTTGAAAAAGCCGAAAGTAAGCTGCAAAAAAATGCTGTCAAAATCGCTCTTGAAAGAGCAAAGCTGAAGCCTTCTGATATAGACAACATCTTTGCGGGCGACCTGCTTAATCAGTGTATCGGCAGTTCCTTTTCTATAAGAGATTTGGGTATCCCCTTTATCGGTCTTTATGGAGCTTGCTCGACTATGGCGTTGTCAACTGCTTTGGCTTCAATTTTTGTAGAAAGCGAAATATCAAACCGAACAATAGCTGTCACCTCATCGCATTTTTGCTCGGCAGAAAGGCAGTACCGTTTTCCCTTAAACTACGGTTCACAGCGCACCCCCACAGCACAGTGGACAGTAACAGGCTCGGGCGCAGTGATTCTGGCAAAAGCAGAAAACAAACCCTATATAAAACACATCACCTTCGGCAAAATCAAGGATTTAAACATCTCCGACACAAACAATATGGGTGCGGCAATGGCACCTGATGGTGTTAAAATAAGACCATACCCAAGGAACGAGGGTATGGTCTTTTTCTACACACAAATCCAGTATTTAAGGGGGTTTAGAGCACTTTTTAAGAATTTTCAACGCTCAAAATAATGTAAAAAACAGTGGACTGAAATAAACACACTATGTATAGAGTAGTCCACAAAAAAGGAGGTAAAATTAATGCTACAGTATTTAATACATACTTTTGGGTATAATCAACCCTTTAGTATTTCAGAAATTGAATACAAAGATTTTTCACGAACTTGGAAATATAATTGTATTGTTGAACTCTGTCAAAAGGGCGAGGTAGTACATCTTGAAAGAGATGTATATTATGTACCCAAGAAAAACAAATTCGGTATAGTACCTTTTGACCCGATGAAGATTATCGAAAAGAAATATATTAACGATAACGAAAATGTGCAGGGTTATTATTCTGGAAAATATTTTTTATATCAACTTGGCATATCAAAAGTTAAACCCAAGACAATAGAAATTTATTCTAACAGTGAAACACAAAGAAGTAAAGTGGTTAATATTTCCGGTAAAAGATTATTGTTACATAAACCACGAACTAAAATCGATAAATTTAACGCACCTGTCCTATGCTTCTTGGAACTAATGAATGGTATCGATGTAGAAACCCTTGACGAGTATAAACGCAAACTCATAAGCGACTATATCGCAGAAAACCGAATCACCCAAAGGCAAATCACTAAATACATACCGTATTTCCCTGATAAAACCTGCAGAAATTTAATCGAAAGTGAGGTAATCTACCGTGTCCCGCAGTAATAGTTGTATGGTTTGTACATACCTAATCGAACTTGTAGCAGGAATAATGAGCGGTTACATATTTATCTATCTTGTCGATGCTATCGTGATGAGATTTGCTCTTTCGATTTTATATATCCCAGCCGTTCTTGTACTTGTGGATGCCAAATCAAAAATTGTGCGATTCCTTGTCTACTTGATGCTGACCGCAGTTTGCTTTTGGGGCGTGCTTTATG
>JAZNWW010000056.1:0-24019 GCA_045593535.1 Acutalibacteraceae bacterium | reverse complement strand
TGAAAAAGCATCGGGCGGAACACCTGCAACCGCCTTTGGTTTAAAGCCATCATCCAACAAAAACTGTTCTTTATTTGACCAAACATCAGCACTGTCAGCGCTTACATAAATCGGAATATCGCCGATTATTTTAACACCGTTTTTGTTTGCATATTCCTTCAATTTTTTCCATTGTGAGAAAAATTTATATTGGATAAATTTGTGAAATTCGAGTTCATCCTCAAACTCTGTTCTTGCCTTTTCCAAAGCGACTTTATCACGGTTTTTATATGGCTTGTCCCATAAATCAAATGGTGCGCCGCCATAGAAATCTTTTATTGCAGAAAAAAGGGCAAAATCCGAAAGCCAAAAATCATTTTTCTCATTAAAAGCGGTATATTCTTTTACCTCACGCTTTTGCTTTTTAAAGCTTTCGAAAGCGATTTTTAAAACCTTATATCGTTCTTTATAAAGCTTTTCGTAATCAATCCTTGATGAGTCGCTGCCAAAATCAATTTTTTCAATTTCTTGTAGATTCAAATATCCATCATCTATAAGAAATTCCAAATCTACAAAATACGGGTTTCCCGCAAATGCTGAAAATGACTGATAAGGTGAGTCACCAAAGCTAGTAACTCCTATCGGTAAAACCTGCCAATAGGTCTGTCCTGATTTTTTCAAAAAATCAACAAAGTTATATGCCTCTTTACCGAGTGTTCCTATACCATAATTGCTGGGAAGTGAAAATATCGGCATTAAAATACCGCTTGCTCGCATTTTTATTCCTACTTTCTTCAATTCTCTAAATCTTTATTCTCAACATTAAGCTTTATTCTTTTGGTTTTAAGCTCGCTGTAGAGCATTTTTGCGATATAGTGGGCATTTGCAGAGGCTTTTCCCTTTGCGTTTGACAAAACCGCCACACCGAGTTTTAATTTTTTATTTATTATTACAGAAGAACGAAATGTACCAACTCCGCCCACATGCCAAAGCTGATTAGAACGGTTGTATGTGTGCCAACCAATGCACATAAGGTGGTTATCGCTTTTTATTTCAGATTCATCGCAAACAGTATGAGCCGACGTAATATACGTTTTATCCCCTTCTATCTGTAAGGCGATATAGCGAAGCATATCCTCTATATTGCTGACTACACCGCCACCTGCAATATAGGGGTTTTCCCTTTTCCATATCCAAAAGGGCAATATTTTTTTACCCTTTGCGGCAAGTGGCAAACGTTTTTGAGGCTCAAGCTCTAAAAATGTGTTTTTAAGACCGAGTTCATTTACTATAAACTCCTCAAAAAGAACAGAAAAAGGAGTATTTGTAACCGTTTCGGCAACTGTCGCTAAAATGGCAGATGCAAAATCCGAATAGCCATAGCGAACCTTTGGTTTTAAAAAACGGCGATGTTCAAGACTTTTTTCACCGCTTTGGTGGTGCAGTTTTCATAAGGATTTTTGCGTGCATATCCGTGAGTGATAAGACTCGGTAATGTGAGTTCAATTGGAGTCAAATGATGATAACCTGCTGTGTGGGTTAAAAGCTGATATAAAGTCGGATACTTCCCCTTTTTAAGTGACAAATAGTTATCAACTCTTTGGTTAATATCAAGCTTTTCTTCTTCATAAAGCTTTAAAATAAGATGTGCGGTTACGGTCTTTGTCACCGAACCAATATCATAATAAAGACGATTTTCTTCTTCAAGGTCACCAAAAACATAAAGCATACCTTTAAAATAAAATCCAATAGTCAGTCGGTTGTTAGGAGACAAAGCAAGGTAATTTTTTATCTTTTGAGCGGTTTTAAAACGAAGGTCATCATAATTTAAAGAAAGAATTTCCATAAATTTTAACCTCCGTTTTAATTTCTTTTCAGAATATAAATCTTGTTTCTGTTAGGAAACATATCGAGTACTTTAGCACATATCGAATCCTTTAGGATATATCGAAAATCTTGAAAAGATTTATATCGATGAAACTGTCCGCACTAAAAGTGCAACAGTCTCCACATGGGAAGTTCTTGGAAACAAGTCACAGGGAGTATATTCCAAAAGCTCATATCCTTTTTCGGTGAAAATTTTTATATCACGTGCCAAGGTTGCTACATCACAGGAAACATAGACCACTCGTTCGGGGCAAAAGTCATTTGTAATAGTCTTTATAAGCTCACTTGTCAATCCCTTTCTCGGTGGGTCAACAATACAAACGTCAACACTTAAATTTTCCTTTGCCAAGTCGGCAGCCGCACTTTCGGCATCACCGCAAATAAACCTTGCGTTGTTTATATTATTTTCTTTAGCGTTAAATTTTGCATCCTCAATCGCCTCAGGAATAATTTCAACACCTATTATACTTTTAGCCTCTTTTGCCATAGATAGTCCGATAGTTCCGGCACCACAATAAAGGTCTAATATATTTTTATCTTTAGGACTTGCATATTCCCTTGCCTTTAAATAAAGTTGCTCTGCCATTGTTCTGTTAACCTGATAAAAGGACATTGGCGACAGTCTCACCTTTACACCACATAAAACATCGGTTATATAGTCCTCACCATACAAGGTGACACATTTGTCACCCATAATCACATTGTTTTTCTGCTTGTTTATATTAAGAGTTATACTTTTAACTTGGTCGAAATTAGCGGTTATATGGGTTACTAGCTCATCGGCAAAGGGTATCATATCACCGTTAATAATGAGAGTGAGTGCTATCTCCCCTGTTTTGTCACCTTGACGCAAATAAATGTGTCTAAGCAGTCCTATATGCGACTCTTCGTTATAAATACTAATCTTTTTTTCTTTTATAAAGTTTTCGGTTTCACTTATTATTTCACCAAAAACGGTTGGTTGTAACAGACAGTTATTATTAGGTACAATTCTATGTGAATGCTTTGCGTAAAAGCCCACATTGCCGAAATTATCAAGCGGTAATTGTGCCTTATTGCGATAGCAGTTTGTGTTTTCGGCACGAATAATAGGCTGTGGCTTTAAATCAACACCGCCTATTCTTTTTATTGCTTCATAAGCCTTGTTCTCTTTGATTTTGCATTCTGCCTCATATTTTATATGTCTATACACACATCCGCCACATTTTGAAAAAGTTTTACAGTCGGGCTCTATTCTGTCACTCGAAGGCTCTATAATACTCAAAACCTTGCCAAAAGCATAGGTCTTTTTAACCTTTAAAATGAGGGCTTCGATTTTATCGCCAATGGCAGTTGAGGGCACAAAAACAGCGATTCCGTTATATTTGGCAACACCGCTCCCATCAGCTGTCATATCAACAATATCCAAAACAACCTTATCGTTTTTCTGCACCGTACTACCTCCCTGCTTTTTAAAATTAAATAATAATTTATTTTATCATAATATAAACTATTAGTCAAACAAAAAACGGACAGTGTTAACACTGTCCGTTGTTTTGGTATTATTTTAATTTTGGCAAAGATGCAGCGGCTACCGACTGACCAACTCTGCGGGAGTTTTCATCAGGGATATTAAGCTTAATCTTTTTTGCCAATTCGGGAAACTCTTTATCTAAAACCTCTTGAGCTTTGTTAAGTAATAAAGCGCCGCCTTCGCCTGAAGTCACTCTGCCCATAATGAGCACGTGGTTTATATCGTAAAACTCGGTATAAAAAGCGATAGCATAACCAAAGCACACACCTATTGTCTCGTATATTGCCTTTGCTCGCTCATCCCCCTTAGCCATAAGACCTTGCACAACCTTTAGCTTTTCGGCGGGAGAAAGATTTTCGTCAAGCTCGATTCCGGCTTTTGGCGCTAGCTTTATTACACCGTCTTGTGAAAAATACTTAACACCGCAACCATAGTCTCCCGACCACTCGTCAACCATAGCATCCTTACAGTTGTCTATTGGTACGAATGCGAGCTCGTTAAGCCAACCTGTGATATTACCGTCGGCATCAACATAACCGCCGGCTTCAGAAGTGCCCATAGCAACACCCAAAACGCCATTATCGTTTAAGTTCATAGCACCTGCAAGCGCAGTAACATCGCCATCGTTTGCGACCTCTATCGGAATATTTTCGCCGATTTCACGTGCTACATCAAGGTACATATTCTTAACCTTTTTATCAAAATCCTCTTCACTTACCTTTAAGAAAAGGGACGCTACCATTATTCTGTTATCAACATAAACACCCGCACTTGAAACGCCTATTGCATCAACTCGTGGCATATAAGAAGCAGCAGTTTTCATAGCATTTAAAATGCCTTCATAATGGTAATCAGGGTCAGAATTGATTTTCGGGAACCAAACAACCTCTTCAGAGTAAACGCTTTCACCGTTTATAACTGCACTTACCTTACGGTCACTGCCGCCGGCGTCAAAACCGATTCTGCAACCGTCTAAATGTCTGCCAACAGGCGCCGCCGATAATTTATCTTTAGGTGCATCCTCTAAAGAGCATACAAACACCTTAAAGGGATTTTCGTAAACCCTTTCCATAAAGTGAACATCAAAGTCACGAAGACCGCCATAGGTGTAAGCCTCTTTAATGCGGTTTCCGATAAGCTCACTTCCTGCAATATAAATTTCATAACCGCCTGCAACCCATAAAAGAGCCTTTGTCATTCTTTCGATAAAGTTAAAGTTTTCCTCATCGTAACCTGTGTTGTCCTTAAATACACGTGTTTTGTATGTAGTGGTATATCCTTTATTGCGCTTAATCGCAATAATTATATCCTGTCCATCCTCTTTGGTTGCCTCTCTCATCTCACGACAAAGAAGGGATAACGGGGCAAACTGTTTATCGAGTACTGCATCAACCTTAAGCTTCATATCTGATTTCTCCTCCTATAATGGTTTTATTTACATTAAATTCGTTATCGCAAATAATAATATCTGCGTCTTTTCCTATATCAAGTGAACCCTTTTTGTCAGCAATACCAATAGTAGTAGCAGGGTTAAGTGATGCTGCATTTACACACTCATAAAGCGGAATATTTGAATTTTTATAAACATTCCAAACACCCTTGTTAAGCGGTAAAACACTACCTGCAACTGTGCCGTCTTCAAGTCGGCAAACTATATCACGATAGATAATTTTTGCACCGCCTAATGTATATTCACCGAAAGGCAAACCGCCCGCAGGTAAGCAGTCGGTAATAAAGCAAAGCTTTCTTCCCTTTAGCTTCCACAGCATATCATAAAGTGCCGGATTTACGTGGAAAGTGTCAACAATTAACTCACAGCTGACATCACTTCCAAGAGCCGCTCCCACAACACCCGGAGCACGATGTGCCAAAGGAGTCATCGCATTAAACAAATGGGTTGCGTGCTTTACACCGTTTTCGGTGCTGTTGTACGCTATATCATAATCAGCAGAGGTATGGCCCATAGAAACCACCACATCGGTTTTTTCAGCAATTTCTCTGATAGCAGCGAAATCCTCTGTATCCTCCTCAGGAGCAAGTGTAATGATTTTTATTATATCGGCATATTCTTTTACAAACTCGGCATCGGGCTTGAGTATATATTTGGGGTCTTGTGCCCCCTTTTTTGATTCACTTATAAAAGGACCTTCAGCATGACAACCGAGAATCTGACTGCCACACCAGGTTTTGCTTTCCTCTTTCAAGCTCCTCAAAACACAAAGAGCTTTTTTAATAACCGCCATATCGACAGTCATTGTGGTGGGCAAAAAGCCTGTGACACCGTTTTTTACAATGCCGGAGGCTATCGTTCGAATACTTTCCTCCTCACCGTCACAAACGTCCTTACCCAAATATCCGTGAATATGAATATCTATAAGTCCGGGTGAGACAAAGCCACCATCGGCATCAATAATCTCTGCATCTTTAGGTATTTCCTTTACATCAACAATTCCTTCGATTTTGTCGGAAAAAAGGAGTGCATTATTTTCAACTATTCTATCCTTTAAAATAATCTTGCCATTTATTACAGCCTTCATCACAATACCTCCCGAAAGTATAAGTTTCTAAAATAATTCTATCATTGTATATGTGACAAATCAACAGATTTATTTGGTATTAAAAATGAATTTTTCGTAAAATCAAAAAAGCTGTTTTGTTCTTTCTTTTTCCCCTCTTTGTCTCATTTTATTATCTTTTAAACCCACTTTCTTTGACAAAAAATACAAGCCCCACGATATACAATAAAATTACAACACTTTGCTTTGAAAGGAAAAGAGTAATTTTATGAAAGAGATTGTCAAAATTTCGAGCAAAATCGAAAACTTTACACCGAAAGAAATTGCCTTTGCGGTATGCTGCCACTTTTTAATGTTTTTAGCAGGAATATCTACTACCAGAGCTATAGTTTTGGACAAGCTGTTACCCTTTGGCATAAGCTTTTTAGCCGCCACCTCGCCCTCCTTTACACCTGCTGCTTCAATAGGTGTTTTTTTAGGTTATTTTTTCCCAATAGTAGGCAATTCCGGATTTAAGTATATTGCCGCTTTATTTGCAGTTCTGTCAATAAAGCTGCTCCTCGGAGGATATAAAAAAATCGCTACAAATCCTCTGTTTTTATCAATTGTAGCACTCCTTGCTTCCTTTATGACTTCGGCTGTAAACCTAAAGAACGGTAGCACAGATTTTTTAAGCGCCGCCACAGAAAGTATTCTCTGCTTTATCGGAACATATTTTTTATCAAAAAGCTTTAAACTTTTAAACAATATACCACAAGGGCTTTCCGCCGAAGAAATGACTTCACTTCTCGTTTCTGCATCAATACTTCTTATGGGACTTAACGCATTTTCGATAGAGGGAGTGTCTGTCGGGCGAATTTTATCAGCAACGCTTGTTTTAATTGCCGCAAAGCAAGGTGGTATTTCAAGCGGTGCAATAGCCGGAATCACAACCTCGCTTTGTATTACTTTATCCCATACAAACGGATTTTCGGGAATTGGTTTTGCTTTTTCAGGCCTTATGGCAGGAGTTTTTTCACCTCTTGGAAAATATTGTCAAGTAGTTGTTGTAATTTTATTTTCTTTCATAGCGGCAGTCCCCACAGCAAATATAAATTTAATTGCAATAAGCGTTTTGGAGGTATTGATAGGTTCGATTATTTATCTTTTTATTCCTCGTAAAGTAAATTCTTATTTCACAAGGCTTTTTTCATACAAAACAAAGCTCAATATTCCGGAAAGCTTTAAAAAATCTCTGACTTTACGACTTGAGCTTGCTTCAAATGCTTTGAAGGATGTCTCCCAAACAGTAGAACAGGTCTCAACCGAGCTTTCAAAAATCAACTCTCCCGATTTTAACAAGGTGATTTATAATATCGAGCAGGATGCCTGTCTTGGATGCAAACTGCGAGTACATTGTTGGGAGTCACGTAAAAATAGTACCCTTGATGCTGTAATTGCTATGACAAACGCAGTAAAACAAGGCGAAATTTCTCCCGAAAATGCTGTGAGCTCGGAATTTAAAGGCAGATGCTTAAGGCTATCAAAAATCGGAAGTGCGACATATAAAAGGTATTCCGATTATGCTTCGAAAATAGCCGCAGAAAACCGAATTGATGAAGTACGCTCTGTGGTTTCCGACCAATTTGATGGTATTTCTTCTATGCTTTATGATTTGAGTCTTGACTTTAAATGCGATGAACAGTTTGATACCACCGCCGCACAAACCGCAGTTTGTGCTCTCAAAGATATTGGCATAAATGTCGAGGAAGCGTCTGCTCGGGTTGACAAATTTGACCGTATGACACTCGAATTTAAGCTGAAACGTGAAAACGAGCTTGTTATTAACAAAATGCAGATTATCCGTGCACTTTCGGTGTCGTGTGAAAGAAACTTTGATATTCCTGTTATAAGTGAGCTCGGAAAAGAAATTTATATCACCATTTGTGAAAAAGCCGATATTAAAATAGATTTCGGAGTTCATCAAATCTGTTCTGAAAAATCAAGTATGTGTGGAGATGCTTACAAAGAGTTTTATGATGGAAAAGGACATTTCTTAATGGTGCTTAGTGATGGTATGGGCACAGGAGGTCGTGCAGCAGTTGATGGTGCTATGGCATCGGGGCTTATGTCAAGGCTTATCAAATCGGGCTTTGGCTATAACTGTTCACTTAAAATTCTTAATTCATCAATGCTTTTCAAATCAACCGATGAATCGCTTGCAACCCTCGATATTGCAAGTATCGACCTTTATACCGGTCTTTTAGAAATTTACAAAGCGGGCGCCGCTCCAACAGTTATCCGGCGACAAGGGAAAGCGATGAAGGCAGAAAGCACCTCCCTTCCCGCCGGAATTTTGCGAGACATTTCATTTGATAAGGCACATATAAAGCTTAAAGTCGGCGATATTGTCGTTATGATGTCGGATGGTGTGACACAGAACGGAAATGAATGGATAAGAGCCGAAATTGAAGCCTTTCGTGATGGAAACGCACAAAGCCTTGCGACTCATCTTTGCGAGTGTGCAAAACGCAGAAACGAATCTCAAAATTGCGATGATTTAAGCGTGTTGGTGGCAATTTTGGAAAAAGCAAGTTAAAACTATTAACAAAACCCCTTTTTATCTTTAAGGGGTTTAGTTTTTTGGGTTTTACGCAAAAGGTATTTTTATATATTTTGTCCGTTTGACATATACGTACCAAATATGATATAATACTTTCATAAATTTTGATATTAGGTGTTCTTTATGAAAAATACAAAATACAAGATTATTTTCTTTACTTCGATTGCAGTATTTTTAATCGCTGTAATACTTTTACTTCTTTATCTCTTTCCCTCTTTATCTAAAGAGACTAAAACCGTACAGAAGGTCGAGCCTGTTGTACAAAAAAATGAAGAAGTACTGCCCGAAAATCCCAAGGATTTTGATGCGCTTGAGAAAAAAAATCCAAATATTTACGCTTGGATTACAGTACCCGGAACAAAGGTTGACTATCCCGTATTACAGTCGAGCAAAATTCAACCCGAAAATTTTTATATAAACCACGATTTAGAGGATAATTACTTATTTGCCGGCTGTATTTATTCACAAAAGCTAAATTCAAAAGATTTTTCCGACCCCAACACCGTACTTTACGGTCACAATATGCGTGATGATTCAATGTTTGGGTCATTGCACGAATTCAGAAACAAAAACTTCTTCAAAGAACATAAATATATTTACATTTACACTCGTGGTCATGTTTTGACATATAAAATATATGCTGCATATCGTTACGACAATCGGCACATATTAAATTCATTTGACTTTTCTGACCCCGATGTTGTGACAGATTATTTTAATATGACCCTTGACCCGAAAACCACAATGCGAAACATTGATTCTTCCGTATCACTTACGAATGAGGATAGAATCATCACCTTGAGTACCTGCATTACAAGCGATGCTTACAGATATTTAGTACAAGGAGTTCTAATCGATGACAAACGAACACAATAACGAGGAAAAAGATATTTTCGAAAAGGATGAAAAAGCGGCCGATTACATAGAACCGGATAATTCTGAAGAAATTCCTGAAACAGTAGAATACAGCAATTCTGAGATTTCAGATACAGATATCGATACAACTTCAAAAAAACGCAAAAAGAAAAAAATGAAGCTATGGAAAAAGATACTTTTGATTATTCTTTGCATTCTTTTAAGTCACATCCTTCTGATAGTCGGAACATTCGGATTTTTGGTATTATCGGGTAGGTCGAAGTTATTAGAGGATAGAGCCGATATTAAAATCCCTACGGGAATAGATGCAAAGGTGGATGATGAAGACATTCTGACCTATAATGGTGAGGATTATGTCTATAATGAAAATATCACTACCATTCTTTGTATGGGAATTGATACCGATGTCAAAAGCTCCGGTCCTGTTGCAGCCTCGGGCAATGGCGGTCAGGCTGATGCACTTTACCTGATAGTTATGGATACCAAAACCGGAAAAATGACAGTTGTCGCAATACCACGTGATACTATGGCAGAGGTTGATGTTTATTCCGAAAGCGGAGTGTATTCCGGTGTTGAAACCAAACAAATTTGTCTTGCTTACTCTTACGGTGACGGAAAACACAAGAGTTGTGAAAATGCTGTGAGATCAGTTTCACGCCTTCTTTTAGGTATGCCGATAAATTCGTATTTTGCGGTTGATTATCGCTCAATACCCGCAATTCACGAAGCTGTAGGGACTGTAACGGTTACACCTAACGAAAATTTAGAGTTTGTAAAAGATGGTTATACCTACTATTTCAAAAAAGGCAAACCCACAAATCTGTCTTCACATTTAGCATTTAATTATCTTCAAAAGCGTGACTCAACTTCCTTAAACGCAGCATATCTTCGAATGGAACGCCAAATCGACTATATCAAAAGCTATGGCAAAACTGCATTCAAAAAAACCAAAGAAGACATCAACTTCCCTGTAACCCTTTATAATAAAATAAATAAAAATTCTATTTCAAACCTTGATGTTTCAAAAATCACATATTTAGCTACCTGTGCAGTTTCAAACGCCTCGAATATAAATTTGGATTTTGTAAAACTGCAGGGTGAATATTCAAAGGGCGAAAACAGTTATGCAGAGCTTGTGCTCAATGAAGAACAGATTTTCGAGACAGTCATTTCACTTTTCTACGAAAAAAAGTAAAATAATCTAATTTTTTACTTTACAAATTAAAAATCTTCTGTTATAATATATTCGTTAAATAATATATGGAGGCATTTAAAATGAAAAAAATATTTGCTTTAGTTTTAACTTTTGTTTTAATCTTTACTTTTTCAACTTCTGTTGCGGCTGTTGTGAGCCCCGCTCCCGATGAATATTTAGATGTTTATATCAACAGAACAGGCGATGGCGAAAGCTCCGACCCTTGCGAACACGTTGCTGTTCCTGAAGGCGACACACTTGTTATCACACCCAGCGATGACAGCGACCGTGAGTTTATCAGTTGGAACTTCTACGATGAAGATATGAAGCCTGCAAAACCCGGCGTTGATTTTGTCATTGTAAGTGTAACCAAAGAAGACGGAACACCTGCTACAAATGGCGTTGACTACACAGTTAAAGATGGTAAAATTATCACCAAAAATGGTGAATTGATTTCTGTAACTGTTAAACCTATCACCACTCCCTTGTACATTTCAGAATACTTTAAGGGTGCAGACATCGAGTTCAACCTCCCCGAAGGTGAAACAATTTCTCCTGCAACAGGCGAAAACATCAACCTTTATGTCTTGGTTTCTCTTTCTGTTGTAATTCTTGCAGCAGGCGCTACAATGCTTCTCACTTACAAAAAAGCATTCGCTAAAAACTAATTTTTAAACATTTAATCCCCGATGTGATTACACATCGGGGATTTTTTTGACTATATTTTATTGGCCTAAAAGAAAATCGATGGCGTGCAGGTAACCATCTGTACCTTCACCCTTAATAGTCTTTTTCGCATACAAGGATACAAAGCTTTTCTTTCTAAATTCTTCACGTAAAGAAACATCCGAAATATGTACTTCAACTGTCGGAATACCAACTGTTTTTAGTGCATCCAATATAGCAATGCTTGTATGTGTGTATCCACCGGGGTTTATTACTATACCATCAAAAGTGTTATATGCTTTTTGTATTTTATCAATTAAATCGCCCTCGTGATTAGACTGGAAGATTTCTACGCTTATTCCCTTTTCCTTTGCGTAATTTTCAATTTTTACGCACAAATCGGTGTAGGTTTCCTTTCCGTAAATTTCGGGCTCTCTGATTCCTAACATATTTATATTAGGTCCGTTTATAACCAAAATTTTCATATTACAAAATCTCCTTTAAAGCCTTTACGTTTTCCTCGATACTACCGTTTACATCAACCTTTAAATCAGAGGTTGTATTATAAATTTCATATCTTTCATTATAAAGTCTTTCCAAATCGGCTTTACCTTTAGCCAATGGTCTTGTGTCGGTTAAAATTAAATTCTCAAGATTTCTATCAAGAAAAACGATTTTACCGTTTCTCTTGAGATAATCTACGTTTTCTTTTCTTAAAACCGCTCCCCCGCCTGTCGCTATAACCAAACCTTGTGAACTTGAAAGTTCTTTTATGACCTCTGTTTCCAGATTTCTAAAGTAGGTTTCTCCATTTTGTGCAAAAATCTCGGGAATAGTCATTTTTGCCTTTTTCTCGATTTCACTGTCGGTATCGATAAACTTTCTTTTCATATCATCGGCGATTATTTTACCGAGAGTTGTCTTTCCGCTTGTCGGCATACCGACCAGAACGATATTTTGCTTTTCAGAAAAGACAACATCTGTGATTCTTTTAATTTCGTCATCGGTAATTTTTTTATCAAAAAACCACTCAGCAGACAAAATTCCTTGGAAAATCAGCATATACAGTCCGTTTACAGCCTTTATCCCCTTTTGTCTCGCATCAAGTACAAGATTTGTATTAAGCGGATTATAAATAACATCTACTACACCCGACAGATTTTCAAAACTGTCAAGTATCAGAGGTTTGGCATCCATATTAGGATACATTCCCACGGGGGTTGTATTTATAATAACATCGCCGTCTTTATGCTTTTTAAGTGCTGTTTCATAAGAAATGGCATTTTCACTTTCTTTTCTCGAAACAAAAATGATTGTTTTAGCACCAAGGTCATTTGCCACACAATAAGCGGTTTTAGAAGTACCGCCCGTTCCTAAAATCAAAACTTTTCTGTCTTTTATTTCTATTTCTGCTTTTTTAATTAAGGCTTTAAGCGCAAAAAAATCGGTATTATAACCATAAAGCTTGCCATCTTTATTTACAATAGTATTAACTGCTCCGATTTTTGTAGCTACCTCATCCACAAAGTCGAGAAAAGGAATTACAACCTCCTTATAAGGAATAGTTACATTTATTCCCTTAAAATCCTTTGATTTTATAAACTCCTCAACCTCAAAAGGCTCTATTTCCTTTAACTCATAGCTATAGTCACCTATTAGCGAGTGCAAGTACTTTGAAAAGCTGTGCTTTAGGCTTCTTCCTATAAGTCCGTATTCCATAATCAAAACTCCAAATCTGTGCTGTTTGCCTTAATCAAGTATTTATCTCATTACTTGTATTCATCAGATAACTTCTTAAATGCGGGTAATGACCTTTCAATCATTTCGGTGCTCACGCAATAGCTTATTCTCACATAACCTTCATATCCGAAATCATCACCCGGCACTAACAGCAACTCATATTTTTTTGCTTTTTCGCAAAAAGCATTAGCATCGCTTTCGGGAGATTTCATAAAGAGGTAAAATGCACCATCAGGCTTTGCCACGGTAAATCCGTACTCGCTCAAAGCATTTAAAAGCAAATTCCTGTTCTTTTCGTAAATCGAAATATCAGAGGTCATACCAATTACCTTTTCAACCGTAAACTGTAGAAGTGATGGCGCACAAACAAAGCCCAAAGCTCTGCCCGCACCGCAAACTGCGGCATAAACATCACCCGAGTTTTTAACCTTTGGCGATACAAATATGTAGCCTATGCGCTCACCGGGAAGAGATAACGATTTACTGTAGGAATAGCAAACAAGTGTATTATCATAGTATTCGGGGATATAGGGCACCTTTACACCGCCATAAACCAATTCTCTGTAAGGTTCATCAGCGATAATAAATATAGTGCTTCCAAATTCCTCTGATTTTCTGTTCAAAAGCTCGGATAATTCCTTGATTGTTTCCTCGCTTAAAACCACACCGCTCGGATTGTTGGGCGAATTTATAATAATTGCTTTTGTGTTTTTGTTTATTGCCTTTTCGAGCAACGGAAAGTCAATTTGAAAATCTGACTCTCTACACTTCACAACAGTAAACCTCGCTCCTGCTTTTTCGGCAAAAACACGATATTCAGGAAAAAAGGGAGCCAAAGCGATTACCTCATCACCATCATTTATAATAGCAGAAAGCGAAATTGTGAGCGAAGCCGCCGCACCACAGGTCATATAAAGTAAATCGGGTGTGGCAGATATATTAAATCTCTTATTTATATCATCGGCGATTGCCTGTCTTACCGACAAAGCGCCTTGTGCCGAAGTATAACCGTGAAGCATTATGGGGTTGGCAGTTTTTAGAAGCTCTGTCATTGTTTCATTAACCTCTTTGGGTGCCGGGATACTCGGATTACCCAAGCTGTAATCAAATACATTTTCTGCACCGATTTCGGACTTTCTTTTATTTCCATACTCGAATATCTCACGGATTACCGAGCGTTTTTTTCCTAAACTTTCCATTTTTTTAGAAATCATAATAATTCCCCTTGTATGTACTTTCTGTTTATTATATCATATTTATCTTAATTTTTCACTCTATTTTGTAGCTATCGTAAATCTCGCCATTTTCAAGGTTTTTCCACAAAAATTCATTGTCCGCTAAAGTCATATAGCTATGAACGGAATTTTCCTTTGGAATCGATACCGAACCGGGATTCATATAGATATAATTTTCGTGCAAGACACATTTTGGAACGTGAGTATGTCCGTTAAGAAGTATGTCCCCATTTGATAAAGGCGGGAGCTTTTCCTCATTATAATTATGACCGTGAGTGGCATAAATCAGTCCTTGACCCACAGGAATCACAGCATAATCTGCTAAAACAGGAAAATCTAAAACCATTTGGTCAACCTCGGTATCACAATTCCCTCTTACACACAAAAGCTTATCTTTTATTGTGTTAAGCATTTCTATTACCTTTTTTGGTGCATAATCACGTGGCAAATCATTTCTTGGACCGTGATAGAGAATATCACCGAGTAATATTATTCTATCTGCCTTTTCGCCTTCAATTGCTTTTAAAAGCAAATCACAATAAAATGCCGAACCGTGAATATCACTTGCAATTAAAAATTTCATTTCTATTCCCCTATAAGCACCTTTTCAATTTTACCTACAACCATATAATGAAAATCATTGTCATACCATTTTAGCGGTTCTGTATCTGTGAAATTCTTTTCCTCAAGTGGCGCTAAATACTGCTTTTTACAAATAAGAACAAGTCTTGCTTCCTTAAAATAAACACTCTTTTCCGTAAAAACGGGGTTAAGTCCGGTAAGCTTGGTTTTGTTGACATCTCTGCCCGATTTAGAACCGCAGATTTTGTGAATATCCTTGTTGTCACCATAAAAGCTCAAGGTGAAATAATCGCTTTTTTCGACAAATTCCATTGTATATCTTTGCGGTCTAATCATAGCAATAGCGCTGTCATTACCCCACATTTCACCAACAAAGCCCCAGGATGCAGTCATCATATTATAACCTTTTTTATCGCCTGCGGATATTAGCATCCATTCATCCTTTATAGCATTTATTAAATTGCCATCAATTTCTGTAGGTTTTATCTCTTTAAACACGGTTTTTCCTCCTAATTATGATTGAGTTTTGAATAGAGTGTTTTAATCTCTCCTCTTAAAGCTTTGTTTTCCTCCGCTTCAAGTCTCGGGTCCTTTGAAAGCACGAGTTCAACTTCCCTACTTGCTCTCTTTAAAACTTCTCTGTCAGCAAAAAGGTCAGCAATTTTCATTTGCGGCAGACCGTGCTGACGTGAGCCCAAAAAGTCGCCCGGACCTCGAAGCTCTAAATCGGCATCGGCAATTTTGAAACCATCGGAAGTGTTTTTAATAACCGACAATCTTTCTTTCGTATCAGGAGATTTAGTATCAGAAACCAAAATACAATCTGACTTATATTTTCCACGACCTATTCTGCCACGCAACTGATGAAGCTGTGACAGACCAAAACGTTCAGCGTTTTCAATCACCATTACAACCGCATTAGGCACATCAATACCCACTTCGATTACGGTAGTAGAAATAAGAAGCTGTATTTCACCCTCACTAAACTGTCGCATAACCTTTTCTTTTTCACGTGGCTTCATTTTTCCGTGAAGAAGTCCCAAGGAATAATCCTTGAAAGCATTTTTCTTTAAATTCTCGTAATATTCAATAGCAGGTGTAATATCTATTTCCTCGTTTTCGCTGATAAGCGGGCAGACAATATAGCCTTGCCTGCCATCATTTAAAAACTTCTTTATATAGTTATAAATCCTCTCTCTATACGAAGTATCAACAAAATAGGTATCGACCTTCTGCCTACCCTTCGGATATTCATCAATGATGCTTATATCCAAATCTCCGTAAAGGATAAGCCCTAATGTTCTCGGTATAGGAGTCGCCGACATAACAAGTGTATGCGGATTTTGAGCTTTTTTTGACAGCTTTCCTCGTTGCGAAACGCCGAAACGATGTTGCTCATCAGTAACAACAAGTCCTAAATTCCAAAACTCAACATCATCTGAAATTATAGCGTGAGTACCGACAACAATATCAATTTCACCGCTTTTTAACTCCTCCTTGAATATTGTTTTCTGTTTTTTTGTAGTAGAGCCTGTTAAAAGGCCGCATTTAATTCCTGTGTTTTCAAAAAAGGCAGAAAGGGTTTTAAAATGCTGTTCTGCTAATATTTCTGTAGGTGCCATAAGCGCCGACTGAAACCCGTTTTTAGCAACATTATACATAAGTGCCGCACAAACCGCTGTTTTTCCGCTGCCGACATCCCCTTGGATAAGTCGATTCATAGGCTCTGCCTTTTTCATATCAAAAATGCACTCTTTGATTACTCTTTTTTGAGCCGAGGTCAGCTCAAAGGGCAACAAGCGCTCAAATTCAGCGAAATAATCGTTTCTAATATAGCTTGCAGTTTTGCCTCGTTTATGACTTTTAAGCAGGGTAAGACCTGTACGAAGAACAAAAAGCTCCTCAAAAACAAGCCTTTTTTTTGCGTTTTCAAGCCCTTCTTTCGACATTGGGAAGTGAATATTCCTGATAGCAGTATTTATATCGCACAAAAAATTGCTCTGTCTTACTTCAGTATTTAATGTTTCATCAAGACTCACTTCTTGCAAGGCTGTTTTAATAAGTCTTTCAAGAGTTTTTGAAGAAAGTGTTTTTGAGGCGGGATATATCGGCTCTATCCCACAAAAGCCCACCTCTTGTATTTCGGGAGAAGACATCTGTCTGATAAAATAATCTCCGCTTAATTTTCCGTAAAACAAGTATTCTCTATCGTATCTTAACCTTTCAGCAAGATACTTTTGATTGAAAAGAGTGACCTGCATCTTACCGGAAGTATCTTCGGCTATGAATTTATATAAAGTAAGTCCTCTTTTTTCGATCGTTTCAATAGGAGTTACTATTCGAGCTTTAATACAGACATTTTCATAAAAAGGAGCCGAAATAATCTTTTTTATATCGGTCCAGTCAAGATATGCTCTCGGATAATAACGCAAAAGGGCACCGACAGTATCGATGCCCTTTGATTTTAAAACAACCGCTCGCTTTTCACCGACACCCTTTAAAAATCTTATATCGGTAGTAGCAGTTATCATTTCTTTACACCTCTTAATTTCAAGTTTTAAGACAAACTGAATTTATCTTAATTACTCTACAGAGACAATGTAATAATATACAGGCTGACCGCCGTCAACAAAGGTAACTTCAACCTTTGAACCGTATTTTTCCTGAACCTTTGCTTCTACTGCACGAACATTCATTGGAGAAACATCTTCACCGTAAATGATTGTAACAAACTGACTGTCGTTCTTAATCATTTTCTTCAAGAGCTTCATCACAACGGTAGTTAAATCGGTATCAACATAGGTGATTTTACCGCCGAGCAAAGCCATCAGCTCACCTTTTTTGATTTTGTGACCATCAAATTCGGAGTCTCTTGCTGCAAAGGTGATTTGACCTGTAGCAATCTTTTCTGCTGCCTTTTCCATTTCAATAGCGTTTTCGTTATCGTCAAGTTCGGGGTCAAAGGTAAGCATTGCAGTAATACCTTGGGGAATTGTACGTGTGTGGAGAACAATTACCTTTCTCGTACTAATCGGTATTGCCTGTTCAGCCGCCATAATAATATTTTTATTATTCGGAAGAACAAATACTGTTTTAGCAGGAGTAGCCTCGATTGCTGACAAAATATCATCTGTACTCGGGTTCATAGTTTGACCGCCCGATACAACAATGTCGGCGCCCAAATCTTTGAACAAAGCTTCGAGTCCTTCACCGGCACTGACAGCTACAAAGCCGACATCCTTTGTGGGTTCAACAGGAGTAAAGGTTTGCTTTCTGTCACGACTTTTTGCAGGTTTTGCCTTTTTACTTTTTGCGTCGTGCTTTGCTCTTTCCTGTTGGTCACGCATATTCTCAATTTTAAGATTAACAAGGGCACCAAACTCAAGACCCTTTTCTATTGCGTTACCAGGATGATTTGTATGAACGTGAACCTTAATGATTTCTTCGCTGTCAACTACAACAACGCAATCACCTATTGTTTCAAGGTAAGCACGTAATTCTGAAGGCTCTGTTTCAATTTCTTTATCACGATTAACAATAAACTCTGTACAATAAGTAAAGGTGATTTCGCCCTCATATTCTGCAACTGCACTAAGTGCTGCATTTTCTTCATCCTCTTCGGATTCATTGGCACTTTGTGTATCAGAAGGTATAATAACGCCATCCTTAAACACAGAAAGCATACCCTTTAAAATAAGGACAAAACCATAACCGCCGGCATCAACAACGCCCGCTTTTTTAAGCTGTGGTAAAAGCTCGGGAGTTTCTGCCAAAGCAATTTCAGCGCCCTCTATCGCAGCTTCAAAAACTTCGATTTCATTAAGACCTGCTTTGTAAGCTTTTTTTGCATATTCACTTGCAACACGTGAAACAGTAAGAATTGTACCTTCGGTAGGTTTCATAACAGCTTTATAAGCTGATTCCACACCAAGCTCCAAAGCTCTTGAAATGTTACGGGAGGTCACACATTCATCACCCTTCATTCCGTTAGCAAAGCCACGGAACAAAAGTGAAGTAATAACACCAGAGTTACCTCTCGCTCCTCGAAGCAAAGCATCAGCGTTTACCGATGCAATTTTAGAAGCGGTTTCGCCCTCTAACTTTTCAAGCTCACGAGCACTGTTATTTAAAGTCATTGACATATTTGTACCTGTGTCACCATCGGGCACGGGAAAAACATTTAAGTCATCGACCTGTTTTTTATTATTAGAAAGATTGTTTGCTGCGGAAATTATCGCATTACGCAATATATCGCCGTTAATCATGATGACACTCCTTACTCTTTAATGTCGTCAACCTTAACAATTACCTTGTCAACGTTGATAGCGGTAGCCTCTTTTACAACATATTTAACTTTTTCGGTAATACTTGCGGCAATAGCAGTGATATTCATACCATAGGTTACAACAATATGAATTTCTACAACAGCGCCCGCTGCAGTACCTGTTACCTTAATGCCTGTATTTATGGGCGAATTTTTGGAAACAGCGCCTTTGATTTTTTGTTTTGAACCACTTGCCTTCATACCAACAACACCAAAACAAGATGTTACAGCATTGCCGATAATTTTTGATAAGTAATTTTCGGAAATATCTATTTTACCTAATCTGGTTTCATAAGCCAACATAATAATTCCTCCTGCTTAATAATAAATATATGAGTCAATTGAAAAATAAATATCCCTTTCTGATGAGTTATTTACATTTTCAATCTTATCATTGTAAAAAAGTGTAGCTGTTCTGTAGCACACAGGGACAAAGGGCATTTGTCCTTGAAGAACATTTGACAGGTCAGCGATAGAATTTTTTCCTTCATAAAATCCGTTTACGACCTCTTGGATAGTTTTTTGCGAGTCATTGTTTTTCTTTGACTTTCTGACTCCATAAGCGGCAGAACCGCCTTTTGAAACGAGTGAAGAAATATCCATATTTTCAGTCAATTTCACTTCAGCCAAGTAAAGCTCGAAATCCCCGCTTTTGAGTGCTTTTAAATATTCCTTATAGCTTTTTTTAACTATCGAAATTTTAAAACCAAAGCTCTCAAGCTGGCTCTTTACAAGCTTTGCCGCCAAAACACGATTGTTGTTATCAGAATTGACAAGCAAGGTGAATTTCAGCTTTTTACCGCTTTCATTTTGCCTTACTCCATCACTATCTAATCTATTATATCCTATTTTCTCTAAATTCTCAATAGTTATTTCTTTATTTGTTGTATTTTGTATGTTTTGCACCGATTTTGTCTCATTCCACACAGGACTGAAAAAGCCGGTAGCCGCCAAGGCATTGTTGAAATATGCGTTTTGGCAAATAACATTTCTGTCAATTGCGGTAGAAATTGCTTGGCGCAATAAATTCTCATTTAAAAGAGAGTTATTTTTGTTTATACCGAGATAAACCAGGTTGTTGAGATTTATGTTTTGCTTCTCGCCTGTCATTCGAGTCAGACTTCCATCGGAAATGTCGCTGTAATAAATGTCGGCCGCCCCTATTTGTGCATAGTGTGTCACCGACTCCATATCGGGTGCATTGATAAGCCTTACGGAAGTTATCAAGCCTTTATAACCTGACTTGTCATTTGCCACGAGTCCATCATTTGCAGAGTTTACCTTGAATTTACCCGAACCTATCGGTGCTATCAAAACACCATCAGAATCGGTTTTTGTTTCGCTGCCTTTTTTAAGAATTGGAAAGGTCAAAATATTCGCACAGTACGGGTCGTGCTTTTTGAGTGTGAATTTCAAGGTTTTATTATCACTTGCCGATACATCCTTAATGTTATATAGTTTTGAGGCATATCCGGTTTTTGATTTTTTTGCAAGGTTAAATGAATATACCACATCTGTAGCTGTCAAGGAGCTGCCATCAGAAAAAGAAGTATCCTTTAAAGTGACCGTACAGGTCTTCCCTTTCACAGTCACCGCTTTTGCAACTGTATAAACTGCACCAAACTCATTATCAAGCTTAACAAGTGGCTCGTAAACCAACTTAAGTAAATTGCGGTTTGTCTCGGTCTTAGCCTTATAAGGATTAAAACCATCTGCCGCAGAGTAAAGAAGTGTTATGGTTTTCTTTGTCTCGGCAGTATCAACCTTTATTTCGCTGTTTTGCTTATTTACCTTTTCACTTCCGCAAGCTGAAAGGCTAAATAAAATAGCAATCACAAGTAATATTGAAGTAATTTTTTTATAAAACATATATTCTCCGTTTAGCTAAATATTTATCCGCTCAACCGAAATGGTTTTTCCGGTTTTTGTATCAATTTCGAAAATACAACCGCAAAAGCAAGGTTCATCGGTCGAAAACTCAAATTTCGACATATCGTTGTCCCTTAATCTGTTGATGATAATTTCCTTTTTTACACCGAGCACAGAGTCCATAGGGCCTGTCATTCCAAGGTCGGTAATGTATCCTGTGCCACCCTCTAAAATTTGCTCATCAGCAGTTTGTACGTGAGTGTGAGTGCCAAAAACCGCCGAAACCTTGCCATCAAGATAAAAGCCCATTGCACGTTTTTCGCTAGTAGCCTCTGCGTGAAAATCAACAACAATTATGTTCGCACCATCATTTTTCGCTTTTTCAATTAGCCTGTCGGCTGTCAAAAAAGGATTGTCCACAGGGGTTCTCTCTAAATAGATTTTTCCCGAAAGGTTGATAACCGCCATACTAAAACGGCCGAAATCAACAAGGCAATAGCCTTTGCCAACAGTTGCATCGGTTAAATTTTGAGGTCGCAAAACGAAATCACAAGAGTCTAAATAATCATAAACTTCAGCATTTCGAAGTGTGTGGTTGCCACCCGTTACAACATCGGCGCCAAGATTTAAAAGAAGCTCTGCCGACTGCTTGGTTATTCCGTTTTTAGATGAGGAATTTTCGCCGTTTATTATTACAGCATCTATTGATTTTTCTTTTTTAAGTATAGGCAAATGTTTTGCAACAGCTTCTATTCCCTTTTCACTGCAAACATCACCGACAGCCAATAAACGCATAAACTCCTCCATAATAATTTGTTACATATATTATAAATAATATATGCCCTTTTGTCAAATAACTTTTTGTAGAAAAGAATCATGTCTCCTAAAAACAAAAAATCCTAACTCAACCTATCGGTCAAATTTGGATTTTTGGTGCGGTTGTTCTTAACGGATTTGAAATAATAAACCTAAAATGACCGACATTCACACATATATTTCTTTCGCACCAAATCGGCACATTGGTGTTTTCCAAACAATTAAAGTAAAATGTATATACAGACAAAGATGTATATACAAATTCAGAAAGGAAACACTATGGAAAAATTAGCAAAATTTATTACTGATGAAAGAACAGGGATTAAATACGAGTTGCAGGGCGATTATTACATCCCTTTCCTTAAACTCCCCGATGAAGAACAAGTTGAAGTTGGTATATGGGGTCAACGGCACTTGGAATACATAAAACATCATCGTAAAGGATTTTATACTGCATTGGTCTTGGACTGCAAACTCAACCGCTATCTCGCTGACATTAACAAACAAGCGGAAGAAATGTTTGATACACTTATCTCACAATACAAAACCGCTGATGGTATTACTGAACAAATCAAAGCAGACAATCAATTAGAATGGGTTGCTCAGATAAATAATATCCGCCAAAGAGTGACAGAAATTGTTAATAGCGAATTGATTTATAAATAAACTAGTGGAGGTGCAGAAATATGCACCTCCACTTTTTTATAAAACCTAAAAGCTTCCCATTTAAGAACTTAAACTCAACAAAGCAGTATGTGATAACACAGACCACTTTTTTAATTGCGCTAACGATTAGAGAAATACGATATAAAAACAAAAACCAAGAGCATTGGGTGAAAATGCTCTTGGCTTTTGTTTTCCCGTTAATAAAATTCGACTCCTGTATATCTAATTTTATTAACAATATTTTCTTATTAGAAAACAAGAATATACATTCTTTGTTTTTAAAAAGACTTTATCGTTGCACTCTACCGCTTGCATCGCCGCCTGCTAATTTTTCAACCTCGGCTACCGATACTCTGTTGTAGTCACCTTCAACTGAGTGTTTTAAGGCTGAGGCTGCTACTGCAAACTCGATAGCTTCTTTTGAAGATTTACCCGAAAGAAGTGAGTAAATAAGTCCGCCACCGAAGGAGTCACCGCCGCCTACACGGTCAACGATATGTAGGTGATATGATTTTGAAAAGTGGTAATCCTCGCCATCGTAAAGCATACCTGCCCAATCGTTATCATTAGCTGAAATTGAAGTGCGAAGTGTAATCGCTACCTTTTCAAAACCGAATTTGTCTGCAAGTTGCTTTGCAACACTCTTGTAGCCTTCGTGATTAAGTTTTCCTCCGTAGATGTCAGTACCTTCAGCCTCAATACCGAATACATCCTTTGCATCTTCTTCATTAGAAATGCAAACATCAACGTATTGGCATAATTCAGTCATAGCTTTGTTTGCTTCTTGCCTTGTCCAAAGCTTGCCTCTATAATTTAAGTCGCAAGAAATCTTTACGCCTTTTTCTTTAGCCTTGATACAAGCCATTTTGCAGATTTCAACCAGGTTTTCACCGAGTGCGGGAGTAATACCTGTAAAGTGGAACCAGTCGGCACCTTCAAAAATGCTGTCCCAATCAAAGTCATTTACATCTGCTTGTTGAATAGATGAATACTTGCGGTCGTAAATACAAACCGAGCCTCTTTGAGAAGCACCTTTTTCGAGGTAGTAAATACCAACTCTTTCGCCACCACGAACGATTTTTGATGTGTCAACACCGAAATAACGAAGACTGTCAACGGCTGCCTGTCCTATTGCGTGTTTAGGAAGCTTTGTTACGTATGTACTGTCTATTCCATAATTAGCAAGACTTACTGCAACGTTTGCCTCACCGCCGCCAAAGGTAGCTTGCATTTGGTCGTTTTGAAAAAATCTATAATATCCATTGGGAGCGAGTCTGAGCATCAACTCGCCAAAAGTTACAACCTTTGCCATATTATTTACCCTCCATTTTATCGAGCGCTTCTTTAACAAAGAAGCTGCCGCCGATAGCTTCAATTTTATCAAAAGCTAAAAATTCATCTATATTGCTTCTGTCAACACCGCCTGTTGGTATAAACTTAACCTGCGGAAAAGGAGCAGAAAGAGCCTTTAATGCTTTAAGTCCGCCATATACATTTGCAGGGAAAAACTTAACAGTTGTAATACCAAGTTCTAACGCTTGCATAATCTCGGT
>JAZNWW010000055.1:0-16705 GCA_045593535.1 Acutalibacteraceae bacterium | reverse complement strand
ATATACGGCAATCAGCCTCCATCTGATGAGGGAGGTGGATTTTTGCCATAAGGCAAAAAGACGGAGGGAGAGAAAAGAAACCACTCAAACTACCCCTCAGTCAACTTCGTTGACAGCTCCCCTGACAAGTGGAGCCCACCGTTGCGGCGGGATTGCCCATCGGCAGAAGCCTTTTTGGAACCACACGCTTAGCGTGTGGTTTTCGCTATACAAAGATATAAAAAAGCACCGCTTATGCGGTGCTTTTTTAATAGAATTTAAATTACATAATATCTTTCGCTTTGAATTGGTCAGTGGCAGAATCATCAATTTCGGGCTTTAAGGTTTTTGCAAAATCATCGATAATCTTGGCAAATTCCTCATCCTTCAATGCGTGGCGAATAGATAGATCATATTGTGTGATGTAATATTCATCCTTTTTAATATTCTTTTTCAAAAGGAGTGTGTAGCCGGTTTCGCCATTTTCAATAACCTTAACCTGACCTATCTTCATATTTTTAACGGTCTCGTAATTTTCACTCGGATTATCACTTGTTTCAGAGCCTAAAACCTGTGCAAGTGAATCCTTTGGTGTGGAGTTTTCTTCGTGCTCGCTTGCATCGTGGTCAGCAACACCATCACCATCGTGGTCGTGTTCTACTGTCTCCTGAGCTTCGATTTTGTTATATTCATTATAAACTTCTTCAAAGGTTGTTTTACCCGCCTTTAAATCAGCAGCATATCTATCAAGCTTTGCTTTTAAAGCAGCCTTATCCTTATCGGTAGCATTTTCTTCGAAGGTAGCATCCAAAACATCAGCTAAAACATAGTTATCATAAAACTCTTTTTCTATGTCAGTTTCAGCCACTGCCTTTTCGCCTTCTTCACCGTAAAGATAGTTAAAATAGAGTTCTGAAAGAGATTTATCCAAAATAAATTCGCAATATGTCGCCTGTGAAACACCATTTTCTTCATACTTCATTGCAAATGAAGAACCATAATCCAATTGGTCACCGAAATATGAAGCATAGTAATAACCGTTGTTTGTGTCGTTCCATACGCTGTCAAGCATTTCATCATAGCCATCTTTAGTTGCTTGGTCGATAGAAATGTCGTTTTTCTTGCAAAGTGTCTTTAAAGCCGCAATTTCTTTGAGTGTTTCAACTGCAGTATCCTTAACCCAAGTCTGATATTCCTTATCCTCTACCTTTTTAGAGGTATAATCAATATCCTCTGAAGCTGCTTCCTCTTCGCTCAAGCTTTGCTGTACGATAGCTTTTGCTTGGTCATTAGCCTGTATAAACGCACACATATAGTAAGCAGAAGTGAACTTCCACTCGCCCACCGTTACTGCTATTTCGCCTTTTTTATGGCAACCCGCAAAGGAAAATACCAAAACAAAAATAAGCATTACACTTAATAGCCTTTTAACTTTTTTCATTTTTTTGCCTCCGTTATGTTTTGCAATAATTATATACTATGATTTTTAAAAAGTCTATAAAAACTTTATAATATTTTTGAAAGCTCGCTTACAAAATCTGAAATTCCCTGATTTTTCAGCAACTTGATAGTATAAACAGGCTTATCAATTACGTTTAGCATAAATCTGTCCTTAAAGTGTGAGGAAAGCTTTTCCATAACACCGCTATCAATAGAATTTATGCGAAGAATGGCAGTATTTCCGCTTTGGGTAATTTCAGCGATTTTACCCTCTGCCGCCTTGCTTCTCAAAACCCCGACATCAATAAGTCCCATAACCGACTTTGGAGGTTCGCCAAAACGGTCACAAAGCTCATCTATTACATCAGATGCATCCTCATCATTTCTGATAGCCGCAATTCGTTTGTAAATGCCGAGTCTGGCAGAAAGTGACTCAATATAGCTTTCGGGAATATGTGCCGAAACGTTAAGGTCAACGGTACAAGGAATGTCATCCTCTACCTCTACACCGTTTTCCTCGTTTACAGCATCCGACAAAAGCTTTAAATACATATCGTAGCCGACCGACTCCATATTACCGTGCTGGTCACCGCCTAAAATACTTCCCGCTCCCCTAATTTCAAGGTCACGCATTGCAATTTTAAAGCCCGAACCAAATTTGGTATATTCTCTTATTGCTTCAAGCCTTTTTGCCGCCACATCTGAAAGCTGTTTGTTTCTTCCGAAGCAAAAATATGCGTAAGCACGTCTCGGAGAGCGACCGACTCTGCCCCTTAATTGATGAAGTTGAGAAAGTCCCATTCTGTCAGCATCCTCAATTATAAGGGTATTGGCATTAGGCACATCTACACCCGTTTCGATAATGGTCGTACAAACAAGCACATCAATCTCGTGCTCAAGTAAAGACCGCCAAACCGAAGTCAGCTCATCCTCGCTCATTTTACCGTGAGCAACTGCAACATTTACATTTTCGGGCAAAAGCTGTTTTAACCTTACAGCACAGCGTTCAATACTGTCAACTCTGTTGTGAAGATAATAAACCTGACCTCCACGCCTTATTTCTTTATTGATGGCATCAATTATAACACCTGTATTTTGCTCCAAAACATAGCTCTGAACAGGATGTCTGTCACCGGGCGCTTCATCAAGGGAGGACATATCCCGAAGTCCCGACATCGCCATATTAAGTGTACGTGGTATAGGTGTTGCCGAAAGGGTTAAAATATCGACAAAAGGATAAAGTTCTTTCAGTCTTTCCTTTTGTGCCACGCCAAAACGTTGTTCTTCATCAATTATTACAAGACCTATATCCTTAAATTCAACATCCTTTGAAATGAGTCTGTGGGTACCGACTACCATATCGAGTCGCCCGCATTTCAAATCCTTGATAATTTTTTCCTGTTGCTTTCCGGGAACAAATCTGTTAAGCAATTTTACAGTAATCGGCATTTCGCCGAAACGACTGACTATTGTGTTATAGTGTTGCATTGCAAGAATTGTTGTAGGCACTAAAAGGGCACATTGCTTGCCCTCGCTTATGCACTTAAAGGCAGCACGAAGCGCCACCTCTGTTTTACCGAAGCCTACATCTCCGCAAAGAAGCCTATCCATCGGGGTAGGTTTTTCCATATCTTCTTTAATTTCGTTGATACATCGGAGCTGGTCTTCTGTCTCCTCGTAAGGAAATCTGCGTTCAAAATCATTTTGCAAATCTGTATCAGGCGAAAAGGCATAACCCTTTGCCTGCATACGTTTAGCGTACAAGGCAGTTAATTGCTTTGCCATATCACGAACTGCTTTTTTCACTCTTGTTCGTGTCTTTTGCCACTCGGTACCACCAAGGCGGTGAATTTTTATATTTCCGTCCTCACTTGCAGCACCAATATATTTAGAAACCAAATCAAGCTGTGTTACGGGGACATATAAAACATCGCCCTTTGCATACTTGATTTTTATATAATCCTTTGTCACGCCCTGGTTTGTAATTCGGTGAATACCATCAAAAATTCCGATACCGTGCGCCTCGTGAACAACATAATCACCCACCCGCAATTCATCGAGAGAGCCTATGCTTTTAGCATCTTTTACCCTCTTTTTCCTGCGTTTTGTATCCCCTGCTATATATTTGTGAGTGATAAGCAAAAACTTTTGTGATGGAATTTCAAAACCGCTTGAAAGTCCACCCAAAGTAACCGTAACACCTTGCACTACTTCACTCAAGTTTTCGCTGAAAACAGCCGAAAAGCCCCTTTCATTTAACTCGGAAGTCAGCACCTTTGCGGCACGGCTTTCACCTGCTAAAATCACAACCTCGCCCTTTTGTTCCAAAATATACTGAATATCCTCTATCAGTACGTTTATATCTCCGCTCCAAGCAGTAGAGCGCTTATAATTGAAATTGAGCAAATCCTTGATTTTAAGCTCGTAAGAATTTCGCGGGAAATTTTCAAGTATTACCGCCTTTTCACATTTTTCCCAAAATTCGCCCTTTAAAAGCCAGAGATTTGAGGTCTTTTCAGATAAAAAGCCCTCCTCTAAATAGGTGGTTATATCCTCTGTTTGTGCTGTGAGAAGACTCTTGAGCCTTTCAGTAATACTTCCCGACTCGCTTACAAACAAAAGCGTATCCTTTAAATAATCAAAAACTGTTTCTCCGTTTTCAAAAATAAAGGGTAAATATCTATCAGCGTTTATAGAAATACCGTTTTTCAGTGCATTTATATCAAGCTCTAACCTCTGCCTTTGCTTTTCGGTAAGAACCTTTGCTGCAGTTAAATATTCCTCTAATTTTTCTGACAAGGAAAAAGGGTTATAAATCACTTCACAAGCAGGAGTGATTTCAATTTTCTCTATATTTTCTGCTCTTCTTTGCGTATCGACTTCAAAATAAGATATACTGTCTATGTCATCACCCCAAAACTCGATACGCACAGGGTTTGACTCTGTAACAGGATAAATATCAAAAATTCCGCCCCGAACCGAAAACTGTCCTTTTCCCTCACACATTTCGCTTCTTGTGTATCCCGAATTTAAGAGCTTTTCAGTAAGGGAGTCTATTGAAATACTGTCCGACAAGCTCAAAGTAAATCTTGCGTTTTCGAGCATTTCGGGTGGCAAAGTAAAGGTAAGTGCCGAATCAAGAGACACAACACACACGTCAAAATCCCCATCCAAAAGCTTGGATAGGGTGTCTGTTCTTATATGCTCGTATTCTTTTGAATAACCGCTTATCTCACCGATACAGTAGTCCCTTAAAGGAAAATGTACTGTTTTTATTCCAAAGGAGGTGAAGTCGGATATAAAATCAAGTGCCTCGGCTTCATCCTTTGTAATTACGGTGATTTTCCTTTCTGACATTTCTTTAATCGCAGAGATTATTGCGGTTTTATGGATTAAAGAAAGTCCTGTTGCGGCAAAGGGAAAACGCTCTTTTTGGATGTTTTTGAAAAACTCACAAAAGGTGGCATCTTTTCCTATTACTGATTTTAAAAATTTCATTTTTGCCTCAACTGTTATATTTATTCATTGCGCTGTCAATTCCGTTAATGATTATTTCCTTTAATGCCAAAACAGAATTTTCAAGCGCCTTTTGTAAATCGGCTTGCTGTGCAGAAGGAAATTTTCCAAGCACCCAATCCTTTAAATCGTAATCGGGACAAGGCTTCTGTCCAACACCGATTTTGATACGCATAATATTATCTGTTCCCATAAGCTCAATAATATCTCGCATACCCCTTTGTCCGCCATCGCTTCCCTTTCTGCGCATTCGGATTTTTCCGACATCAAGGGAAATGTCATCGTGAATTATGATGATTTTATCGGTAGGTATTTTATAAAAAGAAGCAATTTTTGTAACTGCCTTTCCCGAACAGTTCATATATGTTTGCGGCTTGGCTACAAGCACCCTTTGGTTTCCGATTTTGGTCTCACCCAAAACCGCATCCATTTTATTTTTGTTGAAGGAAAAGCCTTCCTTTACTGCAAACAAATCTGCTGCCATAAAGCCGACATTATGGCGTGTTTTTTCATATTGTAGTCCGGGATTTCCAAGACCTACTATCAACCAATCGAATGTTGATTTTGATTTGAATATCACTTTTTTATCACCTTTTTATTTAAGTTCTGCTATCGTAACACCGTTTTCACCTTCGCCAAAGGTGCCGAGACGGAAGGACTTAATCGCTTTATGTCCTCTTAAATGCGAGTGAACCGCACTCCTGAGAACACCCGTACCTTTACCGTGAATAATTCTTATGGTTTCAAGTCCCGAAACCAAGGCGTTATCGATATATCTGTCAAGCTCTAAAATTCCCTCATCTGCCGCCATACCTCGCATATCAATTTCACCCGACACCTCTCGCAAGGCTCTGCTTTGCATACCTGTCACCTTGCGGGTTTTGGGCTTTTCGGTTGATTTTGCACCTTTTTTAACAAGCAGATTATCAAAGCTTACCCACATTTTTATCGAGCCCGACATAACAAATGCTTGTTTTTTGTCGGGTTTCACATCGATAACTGTTGCATCTCGTGAAATATCGGCAACAACTACTATATCGCCCTTTTTGATGTTTGTTACCTTCTCGCCGTTTTGAGTTTTTGTCACAACAGGGTCTGCAGTTTCTTCCAATTCCTTGATAGTCGATTTAAAGGAAGCTCGTGCCTTTTCGGCAAGCTCTGCCGCATTTTTTTGAGACATTTGCTTCTTCATTTCTTCAAGCTCGTTAAGTAAAAGACCTGATTTATAACGTGCTGCTTCAATTATGTTATTAGCGGTTTCTCTCGTTTTTTCCATAAGCTTTTCTTGAGATTTTTGAAGCTCTGCCTCACGCATTTGCGCCTTTTTGCGAGAGTTTTCAAGCTCGACTCTTATTTTTTGTGCCTTTTTGCGCTCTTCCTCGGCGGTGAATTTTGCCTTTTCAAGCGTCGCTACCACCCGTTCAAAACGCAGTTCCTCGTCACTTACCTGCTCTCGTGCATTTTGGATTATATCGGTCGGAAGTCCCAATCTTTTTGAAATTGCAAAGGCATTTGAACGACCGGGCATACCGATAATCAGTCGGTAGGTAGGTTTTAGTGTTGTAACATCAAACTCACAGGAGGCATTTTCGACACCCGCAGTATCAATAGCATAGGATTTAAGCTCGGGATAGTGAGTAGTAGCCGCCACCCTACTTCCGAAGCTTGAAAGCCTGATCAAAATCGCCTTTGCAAGTGCCGCTCCCTCAACAGGGTCAGTACCTGCACACAATTCATCAAAAAGTACCAATGAATTATCATCGGCGTTTTCGAGAATAAAGATTATGTTAACCATATGTGATGAAAAGGTCGAAAGTGACTGCTCGATACTCTGCTCATCGCCAATATCGGCAAAAACCTTGCTGAAAACCGCAATTTCGCTTGTATCATCACAGGGAATCATCAGTCCCGACATAGCCATTAAAGTAAGAAGTCCTATTGTTTTTAAGGTGACTGTTTTTCCGCCCGTATTAGGTCCTGTAATTATAAGTGAGTTATATTCTTTACCGAGGCTCACCGTTATCGGCACTACCGATTTATAGTGAATAAGCGGATGTCGGGCATTTTTTAAATATATTTCACCCTTTGTATTGATTTTAGGCATAATCGCCTTCATTTTAAAGGCAAGTTTAGCCTTTGCAAAAATGAGATTTAACGAAACTACCGCTTTATATGAACGGATAATTGTATCTGCAAAGCTACCTGCTTCGCCGGATAGTTCAGCCAATATGCGTTCTATTTCCTCTTGCTCACGAAGTCGCAAAACTCTGATTTCGTTGTTTGTTTCAACTACACTCATCGGCTCTATAAATATTGTCGAGCCCGAAGCCGATGTATCGTGAACAATACCGCCGATTTGTCCTTTGTTTTCGACCTTTAGGGGCACTACAAATCTTCCGTCACGCTGAGTCACAATAGCATCCTGCAGATACTTAGCGCTCGGTCCTCTTACAATTTTATCAAGAATATCACGGATTTTCCCCGATTTAGAAACAATTTTTCTTCTTATATCATAAAGTGCGGGTGAAGCATTATCCGAAATTTCATCCTCACTCTTTATCGCAAAGGTAATCTTTTCCTCCAAAAAATTATTTGGAAAAAGAGTCTCAAAAAGATAGTCAATTTCACTTTTTTCAACCCCCGAGCAATTCTCTCTCCACGCCTTTAAGGAACGAATAACACGAAGAACCTCGGCTATATCCAAAAGCTCACGCATAGATAAAACCGCTCCCGACTGGGCACGCAAAAGGCATGAGGAAACATTTGAAGCCACACCAAAGGAGGGTGCTTGATATTTCATCATAAAAAGATAAGCCTCTTCGGTTTCCTTCAAATTTTTGTTTACAATATCTATATCGCCCGATGGAATTATAGCCTTTGCATTTTCTTTAGCATCACTTAATGTCGCTTCATTTGCCAAAAGCTCTAAAATCTTATCAAGCTCCAAGGTTTTTACATATCTTTCGATAGTGTAGCTCATAATTACTCCTTAATACTGTTAAAAAAGCTGAGTGTATCAAACTTGGTATCGCTTTGGGTTAAAATATAATTTTCAGTAAGAAAGCTAAGCCTTTTTGAAGCCTCTTGCGGAATTTCAAAAGAATAAAGCTTTGCAAAAGATGAATAAGTAATGTGCCTTATTGCCGAAAGCAAGGTTTTATCTATCAATATACCTGTTTTATTCCCTTTGCACTCACTACACAAAAGTGAACCGTCATAGACATTAAAAAGCATTTCTTTGTCTTCAAATTTTCCACAATTTTCGCAAGCCACAAGGTTTGGACTATATCCGCAAAGCACACAGGTTCTAAGCTCTGTAATAGCTTTTATTAAATATTTGTCACGCTTTTCCTTGACTAAAAAATGAAGTGAATTGAGGATCAGTCTTAAAAGCTCGGTATTTGGTGAATTTTCCTCACCGAATTTATAGCAAAGCTCGCAAAAATACTGTGAAAGAGAGAGAGTTTCAATATCACTGCCCATAGTGAAAAAATTAGAAATCGGTGTTGCTTCTCTGATACGTAGAGTTCCCTTTTTTTGATTTATTGTAAAGCTTGAATATGTAAGCAAGCTTGTGGCCGCACTCTTTTTTGATTTAATGTTTTTTGCACCTGCGGCAAAAGCTTTTATAATCCCAAACTCACGTGTAAAGAGAGTAACCAAGCGGTCACTCTCCCCTACGTTCATCTCTTTTATTACTAAACCTTGTGTCGTAAAGTGCGTTTGAGTTCTCGTCACCTAATGTTTTCTCCTTAACACTATTTACATATTGCAGATAATCTGCAACACTACCGCTTTTAATAAATTTAAGCCAATTTTTATCCTCATTCATAGCTAACACTTCCTTACAAGATAAGTGTTAGTAAAGATTGCAAAAATATAATAGGAAAAATCAGTCAAGTCCGTAGGTATGAATTAAACCTTGGCGATTGCGCCAATCCTCTTTCACCTTTACCCAAAGCTTGACATTAGCTTTAATACCGAAAAATTCTTCTATGTCTTTTCTTGCCTGTGTTCCGATTTTTTTAAGCTGGGCTCCGCCTTTTCCGATGATAATTCCCTTGTGAGAGTCTTTCTCGCAAATAACGGTAGCTTCCACCTCGACAATCGGCTCACCGGAAGCTGTGTCACGTTCGACAAATCTTTCAAGGTCAATAGCTATTCCGTGAGGTACCTCCTTGTCAAGCGTGCGAAGAAGCTTTTCTCTGATTAGCTCTGCCACAAAAACCTTTTCAGGTTGGTCGGTTACATCATCATCATCAAAATAATGAGGTGATACCTTTGCAAATTTATTAAGCTCTTCAAGCATTAAATCGACACCATCGCCGGTTCTCGCACTGAGCGGTATTACCGCTTCAAAAGGAAATTGCTCATTATAACGAATAATGATATTCAAAAGCTCTTCCTTTTTCTCGAGCAGGTCAATCTTGTTGATTACAAGAACTGCTTTTAGGTGTCTTCTCTTTAATTCCTTTATAAGCTCTAACTCGGCAGGAGGCAGTGTATTATCTTCTGATTTAAAACGTGTCACCGCTTCAACCACCAAAACAGCGGCATCAACATCCGCCATACCATCTCCTACCGCTTTGTTCATATTGCGGTCAAGCTGATTACGAGGCTTATGAAAACCGGGTGTGTCAATAAACACTAATTGTGTTTCCTCTTTAGTCAGTATTCCCATAATTTTAGTACGGGTAGTTTGGGGCTTATTAGAAACAATAGCCACCTTTTGTCCGAGCACACAGTTCATAAGTGAGGACTTTCCGACATTGGGACGTCCGATAATAGTTATAAACGCTGATTTTTCTTTCATACTTTCTCTCTTAAACTTTATTTATTGCAAGGCCTAATGCCTCTAAAACATTTTCTTCCTTTTCACGCATAATGGTCTGCTCAAGTCCACCGTTTACGTGGTCATAGCCGAGCAAATGAAGCATTGAGTGAACTGTCAAAAACGCCATTTCACGCTCAATTCCGTGACCGTATAAATCAGCCTGAGATATAGCGTGGTCAACCGAAATCATTATATCTCCGAGCATTAAATTACCATTTTCGGGATTTTTGTCAAACTCTCCGTTTACACCTAACGGAAATGACAAAACATCTGTCGAAGAATCAATGTTTCTGAACTCCTTGTTCATTTCTTTTATCATTTCATCATTTACGATGCTTACATCAACCTCTGCAGGCTCCTCTACACCTTCAAATTTCAAGGTTGCGTTGCAAGCCTTTCTGATTAAAAGTCGGGTTCCTGTAGGAAGCTTAACCTGTTTTTGCTTTACTGTTATATTTACCTTAACGCTCATTTTTCTTCAGCACTTCTTTCATAAGCTTTGATTATTTCTTGTACTAATCTGTGACGTACAACATCACGAGCCGTAAGTCGTGAAATTGCAATGTCCTCGATATTTTTTAAAATTCTTACCGCATCTTTAAGTCCTGATTTTTTACCATCAGGCAGGTCGATTTGTGTGATATCTCCCGTTACTACCACCTTGGAATTAAAGCCGAGTCTTGTTAAAAACATTTTCATTTGCTCGCTTGTGGTATTTTGCGCTTCATCGAGTATTATAAAGCTGTCATCCAGCGTTCTTCCTCGCATATATGCAAGAGGAGCCACCTCAATATCGCCTCTTTCTTGACATTTTTGGAAATTTTCAGCTCCAAGCATATCAAAAAGAGCATCATAAAGAGGTCTTAAATACGGGTCGATTTTTTGTTGCAAATCGCCCGGTAAAAAGCCTAACTTTTCACCCGCTTCAACAGCAGGTCGGGTAAGAATAATCCGATTGACCTTTTTAGCACGAAAGGCATTTACCGCCTCCGCCACTGCTAAGTAGGTTTTACCTGTGCCGGCAGGGCCTACACCGATTGTAATTGTATTTTTTCTTATAGCCTCAATATACTGCTTTTGTCCGAGAGTTTTGGGCTTTATAGGTTTTCCCTTTGCGGTTATACAAATACAATTATTGTCGGTAATATCGGATATTTTAAAATCCTCACCATCATCAACCAAAGAGGCGATATAATCGATGTTTTGGTCGGTAATGCTCTCGCCCTTGTTGACCATTTTAATAAGTCCTTCAAGGGTTTTAACAGCCGACATAACATTTAAAATTTCGCCCTTTACTCTGATGGTTGAGCCGTGTGAGGTAATCACTACATCATAGCGCCTTTCAATTCGCTTAATATTCTCATCGAAATTACCGAATAGACCTACAATTTGCTCAATTCTTTCAATATCAATCGTCTGTTCAAACAAGGCATTTTCTCCCATAATCTTTTTAAAATATTTTATCACAAATAGACAGAGTTTTCAAGAAAAACTATGTTCTTTTACTAAAATTATTGCAAAAAATGTCGAATTTTGTTATATTGATTTTACGAGGTGAAGGAAATTGCGAAAAACAGTTATAACGATTATGATATTTATGCTGATTTTCTGCCTTATGAGTTGCACTAAAACAGATGCAAATCAAAACGCCGAAAGTAAAACCGAGGTTGTAATAAACACCCCGACAGATGATAGTGTTAACGGCTATCGAAAAGAGAAAGAGGAAATCCCCGTAGGCGAAGCTCTTTATTGTGCAAATAAAAACAGTAAAATTTTTCACAAACGAGAATGCTCAAGTGTTGACAAAATGAAGGATGATAATAAATATTTCACAAATGATAAAAATGAGCTTTTGAAAGATGGCTTTGAGCCTTGTAAAAGCTGTAATCCATAAACAACTAAAACCGAGCGAGGAATTCGCTCGGTTTTTTTATTGCCTGAAGCCATCAAAGCTATTATAATCGAGGTCGTTTTCGCCCTCTAATTTACCAACTCTTGAAGAAAGCGTTTTAAGCTTTTCCTCTATCAAGGGTATTTTTACCGCAAATGAGGTATGCTTTTCCACCTTTTTTTCAAGCTCTTTAAGTCTATATTCTGTAATTTTTCCGGAGGTTACTATACCGCCTGCTGTTCCTATAAGCGTGCCGACAAAGGAAATTATGGCAACAATTATTGTGCTTTCCATCTACATTATAAAGTCCGCAGCTTCTGTATAATAAATATCTGATGAATAGAAAGCAAGCGGCCCTTCTGACTCAAGTATTATGTCAACCGAGTCCACACCTCGCAAATTGGTTGATAGCTTAATGTTATTAGGCCCGCCGGATGAAAATTCTCCCTTTCTGATAAAGAATTCTTCACTATTATTTTGGTCGCCTAAAATAATTTTAGAATTTTCATTTACCGACAATGTTAAATTAACGCTGTGTATAAACTTGTTAGAAACTTTTTCAGATAAATAATAACTTTTCAGCTTTAAATAGCTTTCGACCGTGTACGTTAACAGCATATATTCATCATAAGGATACATATCTTTCTCACCTTTTAAAAAGGCGTAAAAGAAGATTCCGCCTCCCATACATTCCATGAGAAAAGCAGTTTTATTTTCTTTTGAAAAAATTCCGCGCACAGCCAGCTTTTTGGGCACCTCCCATAAATATGCCTTGGCTTCCTCCTTGCAGTCAATAACAAGACAGTTTTCCCCAAATGAAATATAGGCATAATTTTTATCAGCTCCAACTACAAGCTCGCTCTCCGTTTCCTCCAATGAGCTCGGAAGTAAAGGTCCTACCTTCTCAGATATGCACTCGATTTTATTTGTATTTCGTATTATGTAAACCTTGTAGTCACTACCAAAAAAGACAGGATTATTGCCTAATCGTGCCACCTTTTTGTCGCTGTCAGCACCGAGATTTGAAGTCAACAAGTGCATTTTAAAGCTAACCGCTTCCTCAAAAATTTTACCGTTATCTGCTAAAAGCGCTATTGAGTTCAGCGCCTTACTGTCAGATAATTCTATTCTGTAAATTTCATTGTTTTTAAAAGCAATTAAATCATCCTTCATATTACAAAGAGAATTAACCTTATTGTCTGAAGAACCAATCAGATTGTCGCTGACAGATGGGAAATAAATCGGATTTTCATAATCGCAATAATAAATTCTGCATTTTTCTCTTCCACCGGAAAAATAGATTTTCTCCTTATTCTTTTGTGAACAGGTACAGCTCGCAATGTTTTTAAACTCTGAGGCCTCTTTGTGAGAAGCTTCAAATCGTATATTATTTTCCTTGTAATTATGCATTATCTTAATCGGAAAATCTTCACCTTCACAGGTGAAATAAACCAAACCCTTACTTCTGTTCAAGTTCATTGTGACCTGTTTTTCGTTAAAAGTAATTGTATTTGTCGTGCCCGTAGCCGAAATTGTCCATTTTCCATATGCTGCCGGAGTTGTATGTATTATGCACTCTACTTTGGCATTTGCCAAATTTGTATATGGCAATCTGAATCCGCACGAAAGACCATCAGAACTATAATATGCTCTGAAACGACTGTTAAGCATATTAGGAAGTTCTAATGTTTTGGGGGTTAAATTTGATACATTATATGTCTTTTTGGCTTCCTCATAAGAATTTCCCCTGCCGTTTATAAAGACAGTTGGAACATAATAATCCTTAATCATATTCCACTCACTTAAATCAGAGGAAATTTCATATAAAGCATATTGTACGGTGCCGAGTGTTTCCTCTTTTATTTGAAGAAAAGCAAACAGCCCACCGCCCTTCTGTGCTTTGCCACAGTAAAAAACAAGGCTTTCGGGGATACAAATATCGCCATCCCCATCACCGTAGATAATGTAACTCCTGCTTTTCAAGGTTTCATCTTTTCCCAAAAGATAAACTCCCGCCACACATTTTCCATTACAAACGGTACTTCTGTATGCTACTCGATATATTTCTTTGTCGATGATATATTCCGTATCAGTAAGCTTGATATCTTTATTTATTATTTCTCCGCTAAAATTATACGGTAAGATTGATTGAAAACTCGCCGTAATACCCTTCCTGGTTTGTAAAACTCCGTTTTCGAAAATCATATTTTTGGAAAGACTAATTTCACCTTCATCAATATGAAGGCTCGGCTTTGTCAAATTCATTCCCTTATTAGGCATATCAATATGCAAAACTTTTCTGTTTTTAGGGGACATAGCAGAAAATTTCATCAGACACACTCCTTAGCAGTAGGCAAAACGTCTTTGACTGTATCATTTGAAGATAAATATTTAGCTCGTTTTGCATTATACAAATCGGTATATAGCTTGTTCTGTATTGTATCACCGATATTTAGCGACAAAAGCATCAAAACTCCCGTAAGCATAGTCTCTTTCAATTCTTCACTCAAATTCAGCTCATCGCTCAAACTTTTGATTTCACCGAACTTTAAATCAGCGGCGATTTCATTTAAGAACTCAAAACCCACTTCATAAAATTTCTGGTCAAATTTTTGAAGTCCGAGCCTTATTAAAGCCTTTTTATAAATATCATATCCGCTCATTGTCTTCCTCCGTTTCCGCCTCGTTTAAAAGCGCTTTGATTTCGGGAATTGATGCCTTTGGCAAACGCTGAAGCAATTGCTTTTTATTTATAATTCCTTTGTCAAAAAGCGAGAAAAGCATTTCGGTAGAATCCTTCTCACTGTAAACGTTTTTATTTGTTACATCAACAGCTACATTTATTAGCAATTTTTTGTATCTTGAAGCATCGAAAGGTATATATTCGGTTGAATTTTGGCTTTTTATCTTAAAATATCTTTTACCGTAATAATTTATCCAAAAATCTGCCCAAATACGTGCCACTTCCTCACAAAAAGTGTAAAATCGACTTTTAATGATTTGAAGTGGTACTAATGCCGCCTCTCGCATTTGTGCCAATGCACTTGCGTTATCTGCTCGACTGTCACCGAGAGCTACTTCATTTGCACCGCTTTGAGTAAGGGTATTTTCGATTAAAGATTTAATGGTGCTGTCAAACTCATTAAATTGTGACTCCGGTGTCACATATTTCACTGCCCCTGCAACATCCTCGTTACTTCCGTAAACCTTAATGATTTGACCGGGGTCATTAGTGATTTTTGTGTTGACAGTATCTCCATTCACGAGCATAATCGGCATACCGCTGGTCATACCTGCCCACACATTTGCGGTAATCATTCGGTTTATTGCAATTTGGTTTGGAATCAGATAGGTGATTTCACTCTCACCGTAAATCAAATTGTTCTTTCTTTCCCAAGAAAAAAGCGCCAACGGATATAATGACAAAGAGGTGTCAAAACTTTTTCTGATGACCGCCTTTTCACAAACCTTTACACTTTTAATTGTATAACCTTTGCCCTTTTTATATTCCTTATAAAGCTTGGTATAAACATCAATTTTCCCATCACTTATGCAAGAGGATATAAGGTCAAGTGTCTCTAAAGTGGCTCCCATTAGCCTTGCCTCACGCAAAACACTTTCTCCATCCTTACTGCTTTTTAAAATTATATAGGGTTGTTTCTCGATTGACTCACAGTAAGGGTCGCCGAAAACGATGTTTTCAATATCCAAAACCTCCGAGCAAATATCACCGGTAATAGTCTTTGTCGAGTCCTTTTCCTTAAAATCCCCGACCTGTAATGTGTCATCCCAATAGGTATAAAGCACAGCGGTTCCCGAAATATAAGCCTTACGCAGTATTTTTTCATTCAAATCATACAGCTTCACTCTTTCCGCTGTAGTATTATATAAGCTGTCGAATTTCAGCATCATATAATTTATTTCGCTGTCCGTAACATTTTCATCATCAAAGGAAAAATCATCCTTGACATCTTCGTTGAAGGCAACACCCTCGGCGGAAAAATTAACAGCCAACGGAATATTTAAAATCTGTGAAATTTTATATGTAGCAATTCTTTTTATTATATTATACCTGACAAGTGGGCGGTCATTTCCGCATTTGGCGCCATACCATTGGTCACCGATATAAAATCTCTCATTTATTTTTGTCTGTTCAAAAATACCTTTAGAGCCAAGCGATGCTTTAAAATCGCTCCCTTTCAAATATTCCTCAACAATTAGCTTTGGTTCAAGATTCATATCCTTTTTCCTTTCTTTTTCTTAAATCGAAAGCCCGCTTTTATACGGGCTTTCATTTAAAATTTAGGCTACTGTCACCTTGATAACATCGCTGTCGGTATATGCCGCAGAATCAACTGTAATTCTGACAAAGTAGAAATATTCGCCACCTTCAAGAGTTTCATCAAGTGAATATTCGGCATCTGTAGCACCTGCAATTTTCACAGCATTCAATTTGTTTTCATTGTCACACTTGAACCACTGATAAGAGATACTTCCTGTGCTTTCAGCAGCCACATAAAGAGACTCTGTGATACTGCCTTCGCTAACAGTTATATCACCTGAAATATCGGTAATTTCAACAGCCGGTGAAATCCAAGCCCAAACGCTGTCAAGACCGCTCTTCTTTACAAATACATCATAGTAAATACGGTAATCAAACTTGTAAGCGTCTGCATCAATGTTCTGCTCAGGAGTGAAAATACGCATATTTTCAGTTTTCTTAACTAAATGAGCACCCGATTTAGGACATACAAGCATATAAATTTCATTAGCATTCAACGCCGGCTCAAAACCGCCCGCATTTTCACTGTTAAAGGTGTAATCGGTCTTCATTCTTTCAGAAACAACGGGGATAATAGCCACACCGTTTATAGATTTTACCTTTAAATTAACCTCGCCCTGTTTGAAATCGGTAATTGTAATAAGCTTTGAAATTTCTGCAGAATTCTGCAATGCAGCATACATATAGCTGTCCACAAAGGCTACTAATTCCTCGTCATAGCCCACTACAGACTGCACCTCATTAATGAGAGAGCAAAGTGCCT
>JAZNWW010000054.1:0-7863 GCA_045593535.1 Acutalibacteraceae bacterium | reverse complement strand
TACATCATCGTGCGTAAGCCCACAGCACTCACCCAGTCTCAGACCACAGAACAGCATTAGTATCAATGCTATCTGAAGGCTGTCACACTCCAAAGCTGATACAAATCTGCTTATTTCCGTCTCCGACAATACACGCATTTCTGGCGTAATTACCTTAGGAAGTTGAACGTAGTCGGCAGGGTTATGGTAGATGAGCTGCCTTCCTACTGCGTGCTCAAGCGCCTTGTGGACCATATTTAAAATGTTGCGTATGGTTTTAGCACTGAGCGGTTGCTCTGGAGTGTCCAGGCGTCCGCAGTTTTGCAAGAAAACTATAAATTCCTGTAGGTGATCAGTTGTCAGATTTTTCAATTTGACATTTTTTACTATGTGGCGTTCAATGTGACGGATATACCCAACGTAGTTCATTTTTGTGCTGTCACGAATTGCCACGGAACCGTATTTTTTGTACCAACTTTTGATATACTCACCAAAAGTTTGGTCTGAGCACAGGACTGGTTTGCCTGCCTTTATCTCTGTTTTCATTTTCGACAGCCATTCATCTGCTTCCTTACGAGTGCGGAATTTATGGTAAGTACGATGTTTCGTGCCGTCAGGCAAAGGAACGTGAATTGCAGCGCCCCATTTTCCGTCAGCAAGCTTATATTTCGTTCCCTCGCCATTTGCAGCCTTAGCCATTCTTATCGCCCTCCTTTCCTCTATAAACAGTGTTTTCTGTAAGCCAGTTGTTAATTACTTCAACAGGATACAAAATCCTCCTACCAATTTTTACATGCGGTATCTCTCCGTGGTTGGTTAGCTTTCGAATCATGGACAAGGATAACCCTGTCATTTCAGAAAGCTCAACTGCGGTAAGGCACAGCTTTTTCTTTTCCATGTGACTCGTCCTTTCGCATTAAATTTTCAAGATGTTTTATCAGCTGATAATACAAGTATATCACATCGGATTTTTTTAGAAAAAAATTCCAAAATAATCAAAAAACGCCGATTTTTCACGCAAGATAAAATAAATAACTTTTAAAAAATTGGAAATATTGTCAAGCTTTTGATATTTAAGATTCGATTACAATATATTACAATTCGATTACAATGCAAAAGTTGCTTTATATTATTAACTTAGGTACTTTAGGAGGTAAGTTATGTCAGATATACGAAACACGCATTTAGAAAAGATTATAGCTACGATTTTTCCTATGAAACGTACTATGTTGGATTTAAAAAAGAAAAAAGTAATTATAGGTGATGGAAAATATGCTAATAAATGTTCATTTCTAGAAACTGATAAGGAATACTACATTAATCTTCTAAAATATACCTTTATTATAGATGGAACAGAATTTGTTGATAAGAATCTTAAGTGTTATAGAAATTATAATAGATTGATAGCAGTTGATAATGCATTAGAATATTTGAAAGAAAATGATATTGTTATAAAATGTAATTTATACTGTGATAGTGAACGAACACTTTTGGCTAGATATATATTTAAAATATTTGAAGAATTACTATCTGAAATGTTTTCATTTGGAAAAAACTTTGATGCTAAAAAATACGAAAAGAAATTTAATGAGATATTCAAACGTTATCGCAGGGAAATTATAACTAAAGGAATCATAACAGTTATTTATGAAAATGCAAACTGGAGTGACGTTGAAGTATATAAAGAGAGTGATTCTGCTGAAGACTGTCTGTTAATTGATAATGGTTTTGATTGGCGTGGATACAATGATATTCGTTACATTAATACTGGATTAAAATTGCAGTTTAAGTCAGCTTTAAATAGTCGCTCTTGTAGTATAATAGAAGTTCAATATGACAAAATATATAATCTCCAAGATAAAATAATTTCTGTAATGGATGAGAGTATTTGCTATTTGGATTTTTTTCATCTTGATCATTATTACTATTTGCCTAATAAATTTTGTTATTGTACTAACATAGAAAGCGATGTTGTTGTAGAAAAAACTATATTTTGGGACAAAGTAGAAGAGGATACCAGACCTCAAGTGACGTATGATCAACCAACAAATGAGCAAAAAAATAAGAGCATCAAATTCAGTCGAGCAACTGAATATTTGCTAAAGACTTACTGTATTGACAGAATGCAACAATATATGAATACGTTTTCGATTATAGCAGATATTTTGGATGTATTGTTACGTATTAAGTTCAAAGATTTTTATTCTGATGAATTTAACTTTTCGGAAACATCGTTTAGTATTGGATTTAAACAGTTGACATATTTTTTGAAAGATAATAGAATAAACTATACCAAAAAAGAGATAAATGCTATTTATAAATATTTGATAACTAAATGGTTCGATACTCTTCGTTTTTGTCTTGATTTTTATAATTTTGAAGAAATGTTTAAAATATACTCACATAATGAGAACTATAAACAAAGTATAGAGGAAAGCCGAAAAAAGATAGATAAATATAAATCCTTAAAAGTTCTTGATGAAGCTTTCGGTTTTTATAAGAAATTTTACGACAGAAATTGCCAAACTATCCAATCTTTTGAAAAGAAGGTATTAGTTGAATATGATGAATCAATAGAGCAATTTATAGCCAGAGTATTCAATACAGAATATGATCAATTTAAAATACTAAAGAAATCAATAGAAAATTTTAAGCGAAAACTTAATTGGGAAGTTCCATACTATGTAAGAATAACTGTTGATTACGGTCATACAGATTGTAAGTATGGAGGTGAAATTCAACACTATGGTCATGTTGGTGAAAAAAAGCAAATAAAACATATTCAAGATGAGCACTTCGAAGTTGAAGGACCGGAATATATCAAGCTTGGGTTTGGCGATAACGTTGCTGAAGTTAGATATACATTGAAAGCTGAGTATGTGAAAGAAAAAACTAAAAGAACAATTCCACATAATACAATTAAAAATACAGATGCTGGAGTAATGTTAAAAAAGAATCGTAAATACCATATTGAGTTTGAAGCACATGGAAATAGTCGTGCACCGTTTAGCTTCATTATAATAAGAAGGAATATTAATAATAAAAGCTTTGAGACAATATTTGATAAGAGCGATATAGAACTCAGTTCAACTTTTAAAAAGTATACATTTGAATTTACATATAACGAAGAGAACGATGACCTATGTTATCTCGTATTTGGTTATGGGAAATTGATAGAAGAATATGAGGTTAAAAATATTAAGGTATCAGAAATAGAATAAAGTGTCCAAGTGTCCGCAATTTCTTTTTAAAAACAAAATTTTTTTACAGCGGTGGCAAGAGTAATATCAACTGCTCAGGCAAATGGGCTGGATATGGAGGGATATTATTCCCACGTCATGCCGGAACTCTTTTCCTTCCTTTTAATATTTAATATTCAACAAGCCTCGCCAGTATCGGCGGGGCTTAAGCTTTTTACAGGATGCGATTTTTTTCACTTACTTTATGGATAGTTTCAACCCATACCGTCGGTATAAAAAATACCATAAAAATTGTATAGGAAGTAGGTTGAAAAACTCAGCAATCTGTGCTAAAATATAACCATACCAATGAAAGGGAGTAGGCAGATGAAAATTAGAATTGCAGAAAATATAAAGATGCTCCGAAAGCAGCATTCTTTTACACAAGAACAACTTGCTGAAGCACTTGGCGTTACAGTCGGTGCAGTGTATAAATGGGAGTCCGGTCAATCTTTGCCTGAAGTAAAACTCATAATGGAACTTGCGGATTTATTTGAAATATCCGTTGATACTCTTTTAGGTTATGACAGACAGAGTGAAAATATTGAAAACAGAATTGAACGAATAAAACAATATTTATTAGAAAAAGATTTTGTTGAAGCAGCGCTTGAAGCTGAAAAGACACTAAAGAAATACCCGAATAACTTTGATGTTGTCTACACAGCTGCAAAGGTATATATGTCGTGGTATTTTGATGCTAATGATGAAAAATTATTATTAAAATCAAACGAGCTTTTCCATAGTGCAATTACACTTCTATACCAGAATAAAGACAGCAGCGTAAATGAAACAACCATTCTCAATTTAATCGGTCTTAACTATCTCAATGCAGGACAAGTAGAAAAGGGACTCGAAATATTAAAACAGAACAACATCTGTGATATAAATAGTGCTCGTATCGGTTTTACATATACATTACTAAAACAACCTGAAAATGCCAGAACATATCTCAATCATTCATATATGAATACTATTAACAATATACTGCTCACAATGGGTGGAATGGTATTTATGTTTTCTCAGCAAAAGAATCCGCTTTGCATAGATGCTGCTTTATGGCTTTATAATTTTTTGGATAGCATAAAAAGCGATATGAATAGCATTATTTTTATCGACAAAATAAAGGCTATTCTTTCAGCTGAAATTGCAGTAATGAAAGCAATGTTCGGTGATTACAATGGAGCAGAAGAATTCATAACCGATGCTTATAATCTTGCTGTTAAATTTGACTCCGCACCAATTTATACTACACAGGGCTTTAAATTTTTAATAGGTGATGACACAGTAGGTATTTCATTAGACAGTCTTGGTGAAACTGCTATAGACGCAATAGAAGAATTTGTTTTCGGAAATGCCGAGCAGTCTGAATCATTAGATTTTTTGAAAAAGAGATTTGAGGATCTAAAAAATGGCTGAACAGAAAAGGAAATCTAAGATGATACTTAAAATCATAATTGGATTTATAATTGTGCTGTGTTTGCTTTTGCTGGCTGCATTTATCAATCACAGAATTAAATTGAAAAGTGATAAATCACTACTTGAACCTATCGGTCAGCTTGTAGAGGTTGATGGTGAAAATATGTGTGTTTATACTGAGGGTGAAGGAGAAATAACAATTGTATTTATGTCTGGCGGAGGAACTCCATCACCAATACTCGATTTTAAAACTCTTTATACACAGCTTTCAGATGAATATAAAATTGCAGTTGTTGAAAAATTCGGTTACGGTTTCAGCGATGACAGCAACAGGAGCAGAGATATTGATACTATGCTTGAAGACACAAGAACCGCACTTTCAAAAGCAGATGTTCAAGCACCGTATGTTCTCTGCCCTCACTCGCTATCCGGGCTTGAAGCTGTATATTGGGCACAGAAATATCCTGACGAGGTTTCGGCAATTATCGGACTTGATATGGCAGCACCTGAATACTATACAGATTTAAAAATCAGCACCGCCATTCTAAAGTTAAATCAGGTTCTTTGCGAAATGGGTTTGGTGAGACTGATTTCCGAAAGTGTAAATATTATGTATAAAAACTCAGAGCTTACGGAAAATGAACTGAGTATTATAAAAGCACTTTACAGCAGAAGATGTGTTTCGGAAGCTGTTGTAAACGAGGCGAAATCCTGTATTGAGAATGCAGAAATAATTACTGAAAAAGGTATGCCGAATGTTCCTGTTCTTATGTTTATTTCAAATGCTGAAGGTATAAATTACGATAAGGAAAGCTGGATAAAAACATCGTTAAACTACGCTGAAAATCTTAAAAATGGCAAGTATATACAGCTTGACTGTCCCCATTATGTACACAATGAAGAGCATATAAAAATAGCGGATGAGATAAAAGCTTTTTTAGGATCAGCAATTAAATAATCTTCTGGTCGATTTAAATGCAATTCTTATTACGCAGCTTGGTATCAGATTATTAATGTTTTGGGAATTTTTATGGCTATCAAGTTTTAAGTGTCCAAGTGTCCACAAATTTCTCGTAATAAATAAAAAAATCAGCTCGTCCAATAAATGGGCGAGCTGTATTCAATTATTTCAAGAAATTGCGTAAATTAGCCATATGTTCAGCTTGGAGCTGATCAGTAACGTGTGCGTACAAGTCAAGACTTATCTGAATTGAACTGTGACCAAGTATACGGCTGAGAGTTTTTATATCCATACCGCTTTCAAGACTGCGGGTAGCAAAAGTGTGCCTGATTCCGTGTACATTTATAACTCGGATATTATATCTCTTGAGCATAGCCTTAAATGAATTCTGAAAGTTTTTTGGATCAACAGGTTTACCGTTGCTGGATATAAATACAAGACCTGTATCAGTCCAGCCGTTTTCTGATATCAGGCGTTCCTGTTCTTCACGATGTAAGGATAGCTTTTCAGCAATCTCAGGTAGCAGCGGTATAGTTCTGACTGAATAAGATGTTTTGGGAGTTCCGAAAGTAAGTATTGTTTTTTTAGTGCTGTTTCTATCGGGATTCTGTATACGTGAAATTGTTTGCGTTATTTTGATATAGCTGTCGCCGTTAAGATTGAGATTAACATTTTTCCATGGTAGCCCGAGTAATTCTCCTACACGCAATCCTGTATAAAGATCAAGCAATACAGCCATACCTATACGCTCGTATGGGAGATGTTTCTGCAATTCGGTTTGTTCTTCAACAGTAAAGAATTTTCGTTCTTTCTTAACCATTTTTGGTGGGGTTACAAGGTCAGAAACATTTCGATTCACGTATCCCATTTTATAGGCTTTATCAAGACCAGTATGTATCATCGTGTGGAGATTATGCATTGTTTTAGGACTTAAACCACCTGATCCGTCAAGCTTGCCGTTTCTATATTTCTCCTGATAAAATTTCTGCAACATTAATGGATTCAGGTCGCAAAGCTTGACATTTCCTATAGTGGGTTTTATATGCCTTTCTATGAATGTTTCGTAGTTGACTAAAGTTGTTGGTTTGAGTTCGCCACGACAGTACATATCAAACCACGTGCTGAGCCATTCATAAAGCGTGATTTTTGAGGGTTCAGTATAGTCGTTGTATTTCACGTCATTTAAAAGTTTATTGACTTTTTCAGTAACGTCACGTTTGGTTTTTCCGGATACGTATTTGCGTTTTGGAACGCCGTTTTCGCAGTATAGTGTAACAGCACCTCTCCAACGACCATTTTTATCTTTATAGATACTGCCTTCGCTATTGCCTTTTTTACTCACTACCAAGCACCTCCGCAGCACGCATCATAAACACTTTCGCATTCCTCAAATCTGATAGCCCTGAGTGTTTCGTGGAGCAGGTCAGTATCAACAAGCATATCTTCAACCTCATCGGGAGTGTAACCGTAATCAAGAAGCAACTCAACATCTGAACTATCCACACCATAACAGCCGCAGTATGCAAGAAGCAATTCTTCATGAATAGGGTAATAGTCAGCGGAGTTATACCAGCCAAAATGGCTTGAAGCTGTGAGGTATTCAAATTCTGCTCTTGACACAATTCCGTTTTCGTCGATTTTGAGAATATCACCCTCAACAACATCAACCTTTTCAGCGTTGAACTTATGAAAGCCGACTTTCTTTAAAGCGTTTTTCATAATAGATTCAGTTGAGGCATAAATGTAAATTCCCAGTGCTTCAAAGTGGAGCAGGCACATCGGGTTGCTTCCTTTTATAATGTATAAGGAGTTATGCTGATCGAGAGCCGTAAATGTGAAGTTCCCCTCAACAGTTTCTGCCATATATTTCAGGCTATCGAAGTCGAGTTTTCCCTGCTGTTCAATAAGCTGACAGGCAACATAACTGTCTGTTTCAATATGACTTTCAGGGATTAAACCTTTTTTGCGTAAATCCTTGTCATTCCAGAGTACTCCGTTATGGGCAAATGCAAAACTTGTATCTCCGGCAGTGCCGGAGAATGGGTGATTGTTGTAGTTATGCTTTTTATCGCCCTGGGTAGCCATGCGGGTATGCCCCATGATTGCTTTTGTATCATCGGGAGCATTGAATCTTATAAGATGCGCTGCTCTCGGACGCTTGTAAACTGTAACCTTACCGTCCTTTATGTAGGATATACCGGCAGCATCAGTTCCACGTTCCTCGGCAGCGTTAGCTAATGCCTGTGTAAGTTTCTTCAAAATCTTGTG
>JAZNWW010000053.1:0-9424 GCA_045593535.1 Acutalibacteraceae bacterium | reverse complement strand
CCGTAACTTATGATTCCGGCAGAAAAGACCCCGGCACATATAAGGTTACTGTTGAAATGCAAGGCAACTATACAGGAACAAAAACACTTGAATTTAATATTGCTAAAGCCAATGTTTCTGATTGTGAGGTTAATCTTTCGGTAAAAAATTACACATATAACGGAAAGGTGAAAACACCCACCGTTACAGTAAGAAACGCAAGTGGCACAAAATTAGCAAAAGGCACACATTATATTGTAACTTATGCTTCGGGTAGAAAAAAAGTCGGTACTTACAAGGTTACAATAAAAGGCAAAGGAAACTACACAGGTACCAAAACACTAACCTTCAAAATCAACCCTAAAGCCGCAAGTGTTAACAGTTTGATTTCGGGCAAAAAGAAACTTACAGTCAAGCTGAACAGAGTTTTAAGTCAGAGTACAGGTTATCAAATTCAGTACAGTACAGATAAAAAATTTAGGACCTGTAAAATTAAAACCGTTTCAAATTATAAGATAAGAAATGTTGCTTTAACCGGGCTTAAATCAAAAACCACTTATTTTGTAAGGGTAAGAACATATAAGACCATAGGCAAAACTAAATATTATTCAAATTGGTCGTACTACGAGCACAAAAAAACCAAATGATAGCAAAAGTTGGGATAACATATGCGTTTAGTGTAATCTAACACATTTGCAATCAAACGGTGCTAAACCGCCTAAACAAATTTGTTTAAGATTTAAATTTGTCTTGCTAGTGGGAATAATTTTGCAAAGCAAAATTAAATATGGTCGTTTTGCAGAAACACATGTTATAACTTTTTATAGAGTGGCATACAATAAAAAAGGGTGACAAAGTTTCTTTGTCACCCTTTTTTATTTGATTGCCTCTTTTTCATTTTTTGCCAATTTATGAAGCCATAGATGTCGTTGAAAAGAAAGGCAACAAAGCAAACAACGACTGAAATATATTTTATATCATAAAAGCTTGCGAGAGTCCACAAAACGATAAGAACAATATCGTTTGTAGCATAAGCCAAAGCAAAATATGGGCTTCTGCGGAAGGTGAGATATGCGGCGAGAAAGCTTGTTGAAATGGATATGGTGCTTGGTAGGAGATTGGCTGTGTTAAAGAATTCTAATATATAGTAGAAAATAAACGTAACAATTATTGTTATAACCCACATAAAAAGGATTTCACTACGACTGATAGTGCCTAACACAAGGGGACGGTTCTATTGTGTTGCGATTCACCAAAAGGATTATGGCATTTGAAACAGGTGATCAAACACAATCATAAATAGAGGAGTTTATATATGTTAAATGTGATTAGAGCAATAGTGGTAATTGTAGGCGCAATATTGTTAATTTTTATTAATATGGATATGTGCAATTTTGCTAATTTTAAGATGAATGATACTTTAAAAACAATCCTTTATATAATATTTATGGTTTGTTCTATATTTTTTTCTATAGATGGTTTTTTAATATGGTATAATGGCAGATAAAGACAGGGGATGATTCTCGAAAACACAGGGGAAAACACAGGGGACGGTTCTATTGTGTTGACAAATCATAATTTTTATGCTATAGGGAGACAAGGGACTGTCCCCTTGTCTCCCCCCTGAACCTATACAAATCAGTATGGCGAGGTTACAACCAATACTTATGATGCTGATGGCAATTTGACCTCTACTACGAAGCCTGACGGTACTGTTTTCACCTTTGACGAGGACGGCAGAGCCAAAAAAGAAACATATTCAAATGGTCTTATTAGAGATTTCACCTATACCACAAATCAAACACAACAGAACCGTCCCCTTGTGTTCCATAATACAATAAGCTTCATTGAAACCGGACAATTCAATCCTACAGCAAAGCTTGCTTTAATTTTGCGTATAGCGCTTGACAAAAAGTTTGAAGATTTATTTTTCTTTTAAGTAATTTTGTGCCATTAAATATTGGATTTGAAAATCAAAGAGAAGAGTTTTGAGTCTTTTAACTATGGATAAATTTTGCTTTTTGTGGTATAATAACTCAAATACATAAATATATCAAGGTGTTTTTATGATTATTGATTTTCACACACACGCTTTTCCCGAGAAAATAGCATCTAAAGCTATAGAAAAGCTTTCTTTTTTGTCGGGAGGGCTTCAAAATTATACCGATGGCACGGTTGAAGGTATAAAGCAAAATATGAAAAAGTCGGGTGTTTCAAAGTCGGTTGTGTTATCTATTGCGACAAATGCTGCACAGCAGGACAATGTAAATGCTTTTGCAAAAGAAATCGAGTGTGATGAGATTATATCCTTTGGCTCGGTTTTTCCGACAGCTCCTGATGCTTTGGAGCAATTAGATAAAATAAAGGAATTAGGGCTTAAAGGAGTAAAGCTTCACCCCGATTATCAGGGCTTTTTTGTCGATGATGAAAAAATGAAGCCGATTTACAAAAAGATTTCTGATTTAGGGCTTATTACGGTTTTTCACGCCGGACTTGATTATGGCTTTGCCCCGCCTTATGGCGCTACTCCCGAAAGAATGAAAAAGGCGCTTTCGTGGTTTTCTTCTCCTGTTGTTGCAGCACATTGGGGCGGAATAAACTGCGGCGAAGATGTAATAAAGCATTTATGTGGAACGGATATTTATTTTGATACTTCTTTCGGTTACAGTATGATGCCGAGATATTATGCACAAAAGATTGTCGAAAAGCATACACCCGATAAAATGCTTTTCGGAACGGATACTCCTTGGCACACAGCAGAAATGGAACTGAAGCTGCTTAAAAATATTGGACTTGATGGCGAGGAGCTCGAAAAAATCACAAGCAAAAACGCATTAAAATTATTAAAATAAAAAAAATTAAAATTTTTCGAAAAAAGTGTTGACAAATAAAAACAGTTGTGGTAATATATCAAAGTCGCCTAAAGGTGACACACAGTTGGTGTTTATTGCGGTGAGGGTCCACCCGTTCCCATACCGAACACGGAAGTTAAGCTCACTTGCGCTGAAGATACTTGGCGGGAAGCTGCCCGGGAAAATAAGTAGATGCCAACACATTTTGGACACACAGATTTCTGTGTGTCTTTTTTTATTGAAATAATACTTGTTTTATGCTAATATGTAATCTGAACGGAAGTGAAAATTATGAGCAACAAAACGATTGCGGCAATAGCTACACCCTCTGGTGACGGAGCGCTTGGTGTTATAAGAATATCGGGTGATAATGCAATAGCAATTGCCGATAAAATATTTTTTCCTTTTTCAAAAATCCCGCTCTCAAGTCTTGGGGGATATAAAGCGACTTATGGTGAAATAAAGGATGGCGACACTGTTCTTGATGATGCGGTGGCTTTGGTTTTCAGAAATCCTCACAGCTTTACGGGCGAAGATACAGTTGAAATCACAAATCACGGCGGAAGTCTTATGTTAAAATCGGTGCTTCGACTGATTTTAAAAAACGGAGCGCATTTGGCCGAGCCCGGCGAATTTACCAAGCGTGCCTTTTTAAACGGTAAATTAGACCTTACAAAAGCCGAGAGCATTATGGGTCTGATTTCTGCTAAAAGCAATGCAGAGCTAAAGCTTTCCCGTGCGGCACATAACGGAAGTATTGGACAAAAAATCGAAAAAATCGAGGCTGATTTAGTATCGGCAGATGCTTCGATTGCGGCGTTTTCCGATTACCCCGATGAAGATATTGAGGGACTCGATTACGACAACTTTATGCGTATGCTTAAAAACGCCGAAAACGAGCTTTCTGAAATGCTTTCGACCTTTGATGCGGGAAAGGTGCTGCGAGAGGGAATTGATACCGCCATTGTCGGAAAACCAAATGTTGGCAAATCTACCCTTATGAATATGTTGAGTCGTACCGAGCGTTCAATTGTCACTGAAATCGCAGGCACTACACGTGATGTAATCGAGGAAACGGTTGTGGTAGGAGATATAACCCTTCGTCTTGCCGATACTGCCGGTATTCACGAAACAAATGATACGGTTGAAAGCATTGGTGTCAGTCTTGCAAAGCAAAGAATTACCTCCTCACAGCTAATTCTTGCGGTATTTGACTCTACAATGCCACTTGATAAGAACGATTTTGATTTAATAAGCAAGCTTGAAACTCAAAATACGATTATAATAATCAACAAAACCGATTTACAAAGCAAAATCGATGTAGGTGTTTTCGAAAATTTCAGAATCGTTGAAGCTTCGGCAAAATCGGGTGTAGGCTATGACAAGCTGGTAAAAGAAATTGCCGAAATTTGCGGTACTGCCAATTTATCAGAAAGCAGTGTTGTGCTTATAAATGAAAGACAGCGTGACTGTGCCGACAAGGCGCTTCAAGGAGTAAGAGAGGCGATAATTGCACTCGAAACAGGGCTCACCTTTGATGCGGTGGGAGTTTGCGTTGATGATGCCCTGTCACAGCTTTTTGAGCTTACGGGCAAACGGGTTACAAATGAAGTGACAGATGAAATTTTCAGAAAATTTTGTGTCGGAAAATAAAATAGCATATAAAAACGGAGATAAAGCAATTTGGACTTTATCTCCGTTTCTTATTTTTACTTAAATGTCACTTCACAGCCTAAATATTCCTGTACTTCTGTAAGGCCTTCTTGTAACAAAGCTTTTGTGCGGTTATACGAGCGGTTAGCCCTATTTGCCGAATTTGAGGAAAGGTTGTATTTTTTTGAGCCGTCTGTGGCATTTTCGAGAGGATAAATAGTGTATAAATATCCGCTCCCACCGCTATATTTATTAACCCAAGTGGGAATAACATTTACAGATTGCAGTGTCACTTCATCTCCTTTTTTGCGAAGGGTGTAGTAGAAGAACATACCATCCTCTGTGTGACCGGATGGGCAACTGTCCATAAGCTCTTGGCGTTGGTTGGAAACAGCGTTTCCTGTTGAATAAAGGCAAACGGTAGTATTTTCTCCGTCATCCGAGTGGATAAGCTCAATCGGTTGAATTACGTGTGGGTGAGAACCGATTATGATATTAACTCCAAGATTTGAAAGCTCTTGAGCAATTTGTTTTTGATAGGTGTTGGGCTTTAACTGATATTCGTTGCCCCAATGCATATAGAACACGATAAATTCCGCACCGTTTTGCTTCATTTGCTCAATAGTGGTTTTGGCATCTGCATAGAAATCATCAAGATGATTATAACAAAACGTATTTACAAGGTCATTTGCTTCCTTTTTCATCGACATACCGTTAAGTGCTTTTACACCTGTAGAGGAATTATAGGTTGAATAGGTGTAGTTTGCCATACCGATTTTAATACCGTTTACATCCTTTACGGTAAATATCGGGTCATCTGCAGTCTCACGTGTACCGATAAATTCTATTCCCTTTTCCTTGAGGACTTTAGCGGTTCTTACTAATCCGTTAAAGCCTGTGTCATAGCTGTGGTTGTTGGCGGTGAGCAAGAAATTAAGACCGCTGTTTTTTATTGCATCAGCCAACGTGTCGGGGCAGTTGAACATAGGATAACCGCTATAGGCACCTGCACTTTTACTGCCGAATGTAACCTCTAAATTTGCGACAGACAAGTCGGCTTCTTCAAAATATGGCTGTGAAGCCTTGAAAAAGTCGGTGAAGTCGTAGTTTTTAGTACTGCTGACATAGGCACCGCTTAATTGCGGAGAGTGGACCATAATATCACCAGTGGAGAGTACCGTAGCAAAGTATTCGGGGTCTTCTTTTGGCAGTGTCTCTGTTATATCGCTTTCTGATTTTTGGGGTGCGGTATTGCTATCATCATCTTTAACAATAGAAACCACCACATAAGACAAAAGTGCAATAACAGCCGCTAAGACAACCGCACAGAAGCTGACAAAAATATTGCGCCTTATAATCGCTTTTTGACGTCTTGTTCGTTTTTTCATTTTTTCACCTAAATTATAAATGTAATCTATTCATATAATAAACCAAATATGACAGAAAAGCAATAATTAAGAAATAAATTTCGAAAATTTCCATATATAGAGATTATAATTGGTAAAAACGCCTTTTTTTCTTGACTAAACCACAAAATGTAGTGTATAATAATCTAAATATGATTTTAATTTGAGGGAGTATATACTTATGGCAAAAACCAAGGTCGAATACGGTAATGACAGTATTCAAAAGCTTGAGGGCCCTGACAGAGTAAGAAAACGTCCGGGTGTCATATTCGGCTCGGATGGTCTGGATGGTTGCGAGCATTCGGTATTTGAAATAATCTCAAACTCAATAGATGAAGCAAGAGAAGGCTTCGGCAACAAGATAATTGTGACAAAGTATGCCGATGGCTCTATAGAGGTGCAGGACTTTGGTCGAGGAGCGCCCGTTGATTTCAACAACAAGGAGCAATGCTACAACTGGGAGCTTTTATATTGCGAGATGTATGCCGGCGGTAAATATAACACAAATGATGGCGCAAACTATGAATATTCGGTGGGTCTTAACGGTCTTGGCCTTTGTTCAACGCAATATGCCGCCGAATATATGGATGTTGAAATTAAGCGTGATGGGTATAAATATTCTCTCCATTTTGAAAAGGGCTACAATGTCGGCGGACTTAAAAAGGAGGAATACAGCGGTAAGGACACAGGAACTAAAACCCGTTGGAAACCCGATTTAGAGGTTTTTACCGATATTGACATTCCGGTTGAATATTTTATCGACACCCTTAAAAGACAAGCTATTGTAAACGATGGTCTTTTGTTCCAATTCAGAGAACAGCAGGGTGCAAAGTTTATTTCCCAAGATATTGTTTACAACAATGGTATTGTGGATTATGTAAACCAAATTGTCGGTGAAGAAAAGCTGTCAAATGTTCAGTTCTGGCAAACAGAAAGAAAGGGCAGAGACCGTGAGGACAAGCCCGAATACAAGGTTAAAATAAATGCTGCTCTTAGCTTTAGCAACAGACATACATTAAAGGAATATTACCACAACTCAAGCTGGCTTGAGCACGGTGGTGTTCCTGAAAAGGCGGCAAGAAGTGCATTTGTAGCACAGATAGATGCTTATATAAAGCAGACAAATAAATATAAGTCAAATGAGAGTAAAATCACCTTTTCCGATGTTGAGGAATGTTTGGTGCTTGTTATTTCCTCCTTTTCGACTATGACCTCTTACGAAAACCAGACCAAAAAGGCGATTACCAATAAGTTTATTTACGAGGCTATGGTTGATTTTCTCCGTCATCAGTTAGAGGTTTACTTTATTGAAAATAAAGCCGAAGCTGACAAAATCGCAGACCAGGTGCTTGTAAACAAGCGTAGCCGTGAGCGAAGTGAGCGGGAGAGAATAAATCTCAAAAAGACACTTCAAAGCTCCAACAGTATGCTCGACAGAGTAGAAAAGTTTGTTGATTGTCGTTCTAAAGATGTATCAGAGCGTGAAATCTTTATAGTTGAGGGTGATTCGGCTCTTGGTTCTTGTAAGCTGGCAAGAAATGCTGAATTTCAAGCAATTATGCCGGTCAGAGGTAAAATTTTGAACTGCTTGAAGGCAGATTATGAAAAGGTATTCAAAAGTGAAATCATCACAAATCTTATAAAGGTGCTCGGTTGCGGTGTTGAAGTCAAGTCAAAGGCAAATAAAGGTCTTACTACCTTTAATCTTGATGACCTTCGTTGGAACAAGGTTATAATCTGTACCGATGCCGATGTCGATGGCTTCCATATAAGAACTCTTATTCTCACAATGATTTACCGACTTATGCCTACACTTATAAAAGAGGGCAAAATTTACATTGCGGAAACTCCGCTTTATGAAATAGGCACAAAGGAAATGACATATTTTGCCTATGATGAAAAGGAAAAGGCTGAAATTCTCGAAAAAATCGGTAATGCAAAATATTCGATTCAACGTTCAAAGGGACTTGGCGAAAACCAACCCGATATGATGAACCTTACTACGATGAATCCCGAAACCAGACGTCTTATTAAGGTTATGCCGCAGGATGCCGAAAGGACAAGTCAAATGTTTGATTTGCTTTTAGGTGATGACTTAGCAGGCAGAAAGGATTTTATATCCGAAAACGGATATATTTATCTTGATGATGCCGACATTAGTTAATTTATAAATTATAAGGAGAGAATTATGGCTCCGAGAAAGAAAACAAACGAACAAAAAAAGAATAAAACTCCCAATATAAACGCATATATTGCGGGAGCGGGACTGACGGTTGAGCAACCGATTACCGAAACACTTGAAACTAACTTTATGCCATATGCCATGAGTGTTATTGTTTCTCGTGCAATTCCCGAAATTGATGGCTTTAAGCCTTCTCACAGAAAGCTTTTATACACGATGTATTTAATGGGACTTTTAAACGGAAGCACCATTAAATCCGCAAATATAGTCGGTCGCACAATGCAGCTCAACCCTCACGGTGATGCCGCAATTTATGAAACAATGGTACGCCTTTCTGAAGGCTATCAGGCGCTTTTGCATCCGTATGTTGCTTCAAAGGGCTCCTTCGGTAAAGCTTATTCTCGTGATATGGCTTATGCCGCTTCACGTTATACCGAAGCAAAGCTATCTCCCATAGCGGCAGAGTTATTTGCTGATATTGACAAGGATACTGTCGATTTTGTGGATAACTATGATGCTACAATGAAAGAGCCGACACTCTTTCCTGTTACATTTCCGTCTGTGCTTGTAAATGCCAATACGGGTATTGCAGCAGGTATGGCAAGCTCGATTTGCCCCTTTAATTTAAGGGAGGTTTGCGAAACTACCATTGCCTATATCAAGGATAACGACATAAATGTAGCGGATACTCTTTTAGCTCCTGATTTTCCCATTGGCGGCAAGCTTTTGTATGACAGAGCTACAATAGAAAAAATTTATGAAACGGGTAGAGGCGGTTTTAAGGTTAGAGGTGTTTATACCTACGACAAATCACAAAACTGTATTGATATTACTGAAATTCCGCCTACCACTACGGCAGAAGCTATAATCGAAAAGGTTATAGAGCTTGCCCGCCTTAAAAAGATTACCGAAATCAACGATATTCGTGATGAAACCGACTTGGGCGGTCTTAAAATCACCATCGACCTAAAGCGTGGTGTTGACCCCGATAAGCTGATGAAAAAGATTATCAAGATGACTCCTTTTGAGGATAGCTTTTCTTGCAACTTCAACATACTTATTGCAGGCTCACCACGAGTGCTCGGTGTCAAGGAAATTATTTCCGAGTGGGTGGCTTTCCGTGAGGAATGTGTTCGCCGCCGTGTATATTTCCGCCTTTCAAAAGCCAAGGACAGACTCCACCTTTTAAAAGGTCTTGAAAAAATATTGCTCGATATTGACAAGGCTATAAAAATTGTTCGTGAAACCGATGAGGAATCACAGGTAGTGCCTAACCTTATGATTGGCTTTGGCATTGATGAAATTCAGGCTGAATATGTAGCGGAGATTAAGCTTCGCCATTTAAACCGTGA
>JAZNWW010000052.1:0-5506 GCA_045593535.1 Acutalibacteraceae bacterium | reverse complement strand
GCAATAGCCTCTACTACCATAGGTTTGTCTTCCTTATATGTTACACCGTACCACTTTTCATCGGCAACGAGCATAACGACATCCTTTTCTTTGTTTTTAATAGTGTTTGCAACAGTCGTTGGTAATAAACATTCGGATTTCGGAACATCTATTTTAGTCTTTAAAAATTCGTGGAAATCTTTTTCTAAATATTTGAATATGTCAGGTCTGAAGCCCCAAAGATTCATCGACACGAGTGTATCGGGAGAAAGTGGAGTCCAGGTTTTGCCGTCATCCTCTGTGTATTTGCAATCCATAATCTTTGTGCGTTCTGTGACAGTCTTTAACTTTCCGTTCTCTACCTCACAAACACCACGTGATACGTGACCGTTTTCGGTCAAAGTGTTTTTGAGCAGGAAGCCAACCATCGCATAATCGTTGTTATCCTCTTTTAAGAAATTTGCCATTTTTTCAAATGCGGAATAACCGTAAAAATCATCAGCATTTACAACCGCAAAGGGCTCTTTTACAACATCCTTGCAAGTAAGAATTGCTTGAGTTGTTCCCCAAGGCTTTGTTCTGTCGGCGGGAGCTTTAAAGCCCTCGGGCAAATCGTTGATTTCTTGGAAAACATATTCTGTCTTTATCTTCTTTTCTATTCTCTTTCCGACAATCTCTTTAAAATCCTTTTCGATTTCGTGCTTAATTACGAAAACAACCTTTGTAAAGCCTGCTTTTTTTGCGTCATAAACCGAAAAATCCAAAAGCGCCTCTCCGCCGGGGCCTATCGGCTCCATTTGCTTGAGGCCGCCGAAGCGACTGCCCATACCTGCCGCCATAATAACCAATGTAATATCCTTGTTCATAAATATCATCCTTTGCAATATTCTTTAACAATAGACTTCATCTTGTCCCAATCCTTTTCCATATCGGAAACAAGCTTTAATTGAGTCCTTGTTCTTACCAAATTGTGTTCGGGGTATGCGGTTTTAAAATATGTATCACCATCGAGATAGTCGGTCAAAAATCTCATACCACACTCAATAGTCATCATTTTAGCGCCTTCGGGAAGAAGCATAATCTCTTCATCGGGGAGTGAACCGCCACAGCCTGCCAAAAAGCCTTTTGTGTAAATTTCGAACATTTCGAGGTCGAAATTAACCTTACTTAAATCCTTTTCATCCTCATCAGCAGTCGAAGCGCCAAAACGAATAGCATCACCAAAGTCGGTAACAGAAAAGCCCGGCATAATTGTATCGAGGTCGATTACGCAAAGTGCCTTGTGTGTCTCGGCATCAAGCATAACGTTATTAGACTTTGTGTCATTATGGCTAACTCTAAGCGGAAGCTTTCCTTCTTTGTTGCTGTCAAGCAAGACACTATAAAAATCGGCTCTGTCCTTGATAAACTTTACTTCTTCTGCTACATTACAAAGCCTACCGCTTTTATTTTCCTCAACCGCTTTGAGAAAATTGTTATATCTCTTTACGGTATCGTGGAAATTGGGGATAGTTTCATATAAGGTGTCTGCAGGAAAATCAGAAAGTAATCTTTGGAAATTTCCGAAAGCCACTGCACATTCGTAAAATTCATCCTTATTCGGTCTGTCAAGACAAATCGAATCGGTCACGAATTTATACATACGCCAAAAATAACCGTGCCTGTCTTTATAATATGTGTTGTCATCAAAAGTATGAACCAAACGTAAAACCTCACGCTTGGTTTCTACCTTGTCTTTCAAATATTCGGTAACCCTTTGAATATTTTCCATTACATCCTGAGGCTTTTTGAAAACATTCTGATTAACGGTTTGGAGAATATACTTATGCTCCTTACCGTTTTCCTCTTGAGATAAAATCATAAAGGTATCGTTTATATGTCCGTTTCCGTAAGGAATCGCACCACGTACCTCACCTTTAACTCTGAAATTGTTTATAGCGTTTGATATTTCTTCCAAGTTCGCCTTCCTCATTTCTTTTCCTGCCTTTCGAAAAGTGTTAAAAATTAGTTTCTTCAACTTCAGTATAAACTTTTCTATTGACATTTTCTATATAAAAATCTATAATTATTAGTAGAAAAACAAATTTTTACTTTTTTTACCATCCTTCAAGGAGGTTTAATATGTCTGAACTAATTCAAATCGAATCGATTATGAAAGATTTTTATGCAATTTCCGGAATACGTATTTCTCTTCACGATACGGAATTTAATGAAATTCATTCCTATCCAAAGCATTTAACAAAGTTTTGCAGTAAAATGCAAGAATTGCCAAATGTAAAAGCTATGTGTATTGAAAGTGACCACACCGCATTTAAAAAGGTTAAGGAAACAGGTCAGCTCTATGTATATAAATGTAAGCTCGGGCTTTACGAAGCAGTTGTTCCGCTCTACTCCTTTGGGGTGCTTTCCGGTTATCTTATGATGGGACAGTTTTGTGACAACAACCCTTACTCACTTGACAACGTACTCGCAAAAGCTGATAAGTATATAAACAATCGTGACACTTCAGCCTCACTTTGTAATACCATCACAAAGGTTGACAACGATTTAATTTCCTCTTATATAAATGTTATGACACTTCTTGCGGAATATTTAACACAAACCAACCGTGCTTTTACATATAATAAGGACTTGCCAAAAATGATTAAGGATTATTTGAATCGAAATTATTCCTCAAAAATCACACTTGATGTTTTGGCAAAAAAATTCGGTTACTGCTGTGTTACACTTACAAAATCCTTTAAAAAGGAATTTGGCACAACCATTATGCAGTACCTGTCCGATATCCGACTTGATAAAGCCGCCGAAATGATAACCAAAACCTTGGCGCCCTTTAAACAAATCGCAACAGATTGCGGTTTTTCCGACCAAAATTATTTCTCAAAATCATTTACAAAGCGTTTTGGTTGTTCACCTTCGGAGTACAAAAAGAAGTATTTCGCAGATACTTCCAATTAACATATTAACTCCTGTAATATCTAATGTCAAGCAATTAAAGTTTACCACACCTTTGTCAACTGTTGGTTGCCAAGCGGTGTTTTTGACGTCTGTATCACCTTTTTCCGACTTTTTTGCAACTGAATTTAACAAAAAAGACAAGTACTTTTTCGTACTTGTCTTTTCTTTTTTTGGTGAATTTTTTATAAAACAATCGATTCGCCGGTCATTTCTTCGGGTTGTTCTAATTCTAACAATTTAATAATTGTAGGTGAAATATCGCAAAGCTTTCCGCCTTCACGTAAAGCACAATCTTTTCCGATTACCGAGAAGGGAACGGGATTTGTTGTGTGTGCGGTAAAGGGTGAGCCATCGGTATCAACCATTTTGTCGGCATTTCCGTGGTCAGCAGTAAGAAGCATAACGCCACCCATTTTAAGTGTTGCCTCCTCTACCCTGCCAACACAGGTGTCAACCGTCTCGACTGCTGCCTTTGCAGCATCAAAGAAGCCTGTATGACCTACCATATCGCAGTTTGCAAAGTTAAGGATAACAACATCGTATTTTCCGCTTTCAATGGCAACACATACCTTGTCGCAAACCTCATTTGCACTCATTTCGGGTTGTAAATCATAGGTTGCAACCTTTGGTGAGTTCACGAGGATTCTGTCCTCGCCCTCAAACATAACCTCACGGCCACCGTTAAAGAAGAAGGTTACGTGAGCATATTTTTCGGTTTCTGCAATACGGAGCTGTGAAAGACCTTTTTTAGCTAAATATTCGCCCAAAGTGTTGTTTAAGGTTTGGGGCTTAAAGGCAACTTCAACATTAGGCATTGAAGCATCATACTGTGTAAAGCATACATAATATACCTTTTGTCTGCCGCCTACACGCTCAAAGCCTGCAAAATCATCATCAACAAATGTACGTGTGATTTCTCTTGCTCTGTCGGGGCGGAAGTTGAAGAAAATAACGCTGTCGCCGGTCTTTATGCGCTGGGTTCCTTCTACAACAGTCGGGAGCACAAATTCATCAGTGATAAACTTGCCATCCTCATCCTTTAATGTATAAGAGTGGCGAACCGCAGCTTCTGCATCATCGGTTTGCACACCTTCGCCATAAACCAAAGCGGCATAAGCCTTTGATACACGTTCCCAACGGTTGTCTCTGTCCATACCGTAAAATCTGCCCATAACTGTAGCTAATTTTCCGCAACCGATTTCATCTAATTTTTTGTTTAAATCAGCGATAAAATCTGCCGCAGAGGAAGGCGGAACATCACGACCATCCAAAAGAGCGTGTATATATACACGTGAAAGTCCGTTTTTCTTTGCCATCTCTACAAGTGCGTAAAGATGCTCGTTATGGCTATGCACACCGCCATCGGACAAAAGTCCCATCAAATGAAGTGCACTGTCGTTCTTTTTACAGTTATCAACAGCCTTTAAAAAAGCCTCGTTTGTGAAAAAGTCACCATCCTTAATGGATTTTGTAATACGGGTAAGCTCTTGATAAACTACTCTGCCGGCGCCAATATTTGTGTGACCCACCTCACTGTTGCCCATTTGACCATCAGGGAGACCAACATCCATACCCGATGCGCCGATTTGGGTAGTCGGGCAGGTAGAAAAAATCTTGTCAAGACAAGGAGTAGCGGCAGTTTCAATAGCGTTGCCTTCCTTTTCACCAAATCCGAAACCATCCATAATAGTTAAAACTATAGGTTTTTTCATAAATTTTCTCCTAAATATGTTTTGCAAAATTGTAGGGGACGACTTCCCTTATCCTCCGCTTTTGCAGAGAGCTCAAAAAGCCAACCCCTAACAATAATTTATTACTTGCTTGCAGCCTTTACGATTACTGCGAAATCTTCAGCCTTGAGTGAAGCTCCGCCGATAAGACCGCCATCAACATTTTCCTTTGCAACCAATTCATCAGCATTTTTAGCGTTCATTGAACCGCCATACTGAATTGTAACAGTTTGGGCTACATCCTCACCATAAGCCTCTGCAATGGCAGCACGAACATAACCGTTGCCTTCATCAGCTTGCTCTGCGGTTGCAGTAACGCCTGTACCGATTGCCCAAACAGGCTCATAAGCGATGATTACATTTTTAAGTTGTTCAGCCGTTACGTTTGTAAGAGCCATCTTTGTTTGATATTTAAGTAATGTTTCGGTATAGCCGAGCTCTCTTTGCTCGAGTGTTTCACCCACGCAAACGATAGCGGTGAGACCTGCGTTTAAAGCGGCAAGTGTGCGAAGGTTTACAGTCTGGTCGGTTTCGCCGAAATATTGACGTCGCTCACTGTGACCGATTACAACATACTTAACACCTGCTGCTGTGAGCATTTCGGCAGAAATTTCACCTGTATAAGCACCCGAAGCTTTGAAGTGAACATTTTCAGCACCGATTTCGATGTTAGAGCCATTTGCAGCTTCTACTGCAGCGGCAATATCAATAAAAGGAACGCAAAGTACAACCTTGCAATCAGCATCTGCTACGAGAGGCTTCATTTCATTTATGAGAGCGGTTGTTTCTGCGGGAGTTTTGTTCATTTTCCAGTTACCTGCGATAACTGCTTGTCTTTT
>JAZNWW010000051.1:0-25092 GCA_045593535.1 Acutalibacteraceae bacterium | reverse complement strand
GTTCAGAGAAAACAGTATTTACTGAATAATCGAAAAGTTCCTTTTCGATGTTTTCAACATCATATCTGTTAATAACACGAACGTCCTTTACCGAATCAATAAGCAAAAGTCCGTTAATCTCTTTAAGCAAGCCTTTAGCTTCATTAGCAAGTTCTTTTTTCTTTTCAACAAAAATTCTATATACCATTAGTTTTCCTCCTGTGCCTTTAGTGCCTTAGCACCGATATCGCTTCTCATATATGCGTTTTTAAAGCTTACTTTTTTGGTGTTTTCATAAGCCTTTTTAAGTGCTTCTTTGAGGTTGTCAGCAGTAGCAGTAACACCTAAAACTCGACCACCTGCAGTCTTTAAAATTTCACCATCAAGCTTTGCGCCTGCGACATAAACCTTGTCTTTTACACTTTCGTCAATAGTAAGGTCAAATCCGCTATCATATTTTTGGGGATAGCCATTTGATGCCATTACTACACATGCCGCCGCACCGCTTGAAAATTTAACCTCTGTTTCAGATAATGTACCGTTTGTACAAGCCTTCATAATTGTCAATAAATCACTTTCAAGAAGGGGAAGCACTACCTGTGTTTCGGGGTCGCCGAAGCGACAGTTATATTCAATAACCTTGGGGCCATCTTTTGTCAGCATAAGACCAAAATACAGACAACCCTTAAAGGTTCTGTTTTCACTATTCATAGCCTTCATTGTAGGGATAAAAATTGTTTTCATACAAATATCGGCAATTTCCTTTGTATAATAAGGGTTAGGAGCAACTGTACCCATACCGCCGGTATTGAGGCCCTTGTCACCATCGAGGGCACGCTTGTGGTCCATTGATGATACCATAGGTACTACTGTCTTGCCATCTGTAAAGGAAAGTACAGAAACCTCGGGTCCTGTCAAAAATTCCTCGATTACGATATTACTGCCACTCTCGCCGAAAATCTTGTCTTCCATCATAGAAATTACAGCTTCTTTTGCATCTTGTCGTGTTTCCGCAATAATAACACCTTTACCGAGTGCCAAACCATCCGCTTTAATTACGGTAGGAACAGGAGCGGTTTCAAGGTATTTTAAAGCATCTTCCTTATTGGAGAAAACCTCGTACTTTGCAGTAGGAATATTATATTTTTTCATAAGGTTCTTTGAAAAAACCTTACTACCTTCAATAATAGCCGCCGACTTTTCAGGACCAAAGCAGGGAACACCGACAGCGGTCAGGGCATCAACTGCGCCTAAAACCAACGGGTCATCGGGAGCTACGACAGCATAGTCAATGGCATTTTCCTTTGCAAATTTTACCTGTGCTTCAATATCTTTAGCACCAATATTAACTAAAGTTGCATCATCCTTCATACCACCGTTGCCGGGAAGGGCGAAAATCTCGGTGATTTCCTTATTTTCTTTTAATTTTTTAATAATTGCGTGTTCACGACCGCCGCCGCCTACAACCATTACTTTCATAAATTACAATCCTAACCTTATATATTTAAACGCAGTAAATCAGCAAGGGCAAAAACCCATGCTGATTTTTTTGTTTAGTAAATCGGGAATTTAGCACAAAGCTCCTGTACCTCTTTTGATACAAGCTCCTTGTTGCCTTCAAAATCATCTACGATTAAACGAATCCAATGAGCGATTTTAACCATTTCAGCTTCTTTAAAGCCACGTGTTGTAACTGCAGGAGTACCAAGTCGAACACCGCTTGTAACAAAAGGACTTTGAGGGTCGCAGGGAACGGTATTCTTGTTAGCGGTAATATGAACTTCATCGAGTCTGTGCTCGAGCTCTTTACCTGTAATGCCTTCTTTAACAAGATTTAAAAGCATAAGGTGATTATCTGTACCGCCTGATACTATCTCGAAACCTTCTTTGATTAAAGACTCTGCTAAAACTGCGGCATTTTTAACAACCTGTGTTTGATATTCCTTGTACTCTTCGGTTAATGCTTCGCCGAGAGCTACAGCTTTAGCGGCAATGATATGCATTAAAGGACCGCCCTGCGTACCGGGGAATACAGCCTTGTTAATTTTAAGGTATAAATCCTCATCATTTGTAAGAATCATACCGCCACGAGGACCACGAAGTGTCTTATGAGTTGTAGTGGTTACTACGTGAGCGTAAGGGATGGGAGAGGGATGAACACCTGCAGCTACGAGACCCGCAATGTGTGCCATATCAACCATCAAATATGCGCCAACTTTGTCAGCAATTTCTCTGCAACGCTTGAAATCGATAATTCTTGAGTAAGCAGAAGCACCCACAACTATAAGCTTTGGTTGACAGTCAATAGCTATTTTTTCCATTTCATCGTAATCAATCATTTCAGTTTCATCTGAAACACCGTAAGGTACAATGTTGAAATATTTACCCGAAATGTTAACAGGTGAACCATGGGATAAGTGACCGCCATGCTGTAAATTCATACCCATTACTGTGTCACCGGGGTTTACAAGTGCAAAGAAAGCCGCAAGGTTAGCATTAGCGCCACTATGAGGCTGAACGTTAGCAAAATTGCAACCAAAAAGCTTTTTAGCTCTCTCTCTTGCAATTTCCTCAACTATGTCAACACATTGGCAACCACCGTAATAACGCTTTGCGGGATAGCCTTCGGCGTATTTATTAGTAAGAACACCACCGGCGGCAAGTAAAACTGCCTTTGATACAATGTTTTCACTCGCTATAAGCTCGATATTGTGTCTTTGTCTTTGTAATTCTTTATCGCAAGCGTCTGCTACTTCGCTGTCGAAATTTTTAAGTTCCTCAAAAAAATTCATTTTAATTTCTCCTCAATATTAGTGGTGGAAAAGTCTCATTCCTGTAAATGCCATAGCAATTCCGTATTTATTGCAGCAATCAATTACTGCATCATCACGGATAGAACCGCCAGGTTCAGCAATATAGGAAACACCGCTTCTATAAGCACGTTCAATATTATCATCAAAGGGGAAGAATGCATCAGAGCCTAAAGCTACACCCTTGATTGTTGATAAATATTCCTTGATTTCATCATCTGTAAGAGGTGAGGGCTGTGATGTGAAGTACTTTTGCCAATTGCCATCAGCAGTAACATCCTCTTCGTTGCGATTGATGTAACCATCAATTACATTATCTCTTGTAGGTCTTGCAATATCATCTTTGAAAGGAAGATTTAATACCTTATCGTGTTGGCGCAAAAACCAGGTATCAGCCTTACTTCCTGCAAGTCTTGTACAGTGAATACGTGATTGTTGACCTGCGCCTACACCGATTGCTTGTCCATCAACTGCAAAGCATACAGAGTTTGATTGTGTATATTTAAGTGTGATAAGCGAAATAATCAAATCACGCTTTGCGCTATCGGGTAAATTCTTGTTTTCGGTAACAAGATTAGAAAGCAACTCTTCATCAATCTTAAATTCATTTCTGCCTTGTTCAAAGGTGATACCGTAAACCTGTTTGTGCTCAACGGGAGCCGGAACATAGTCAGGGTCAATTTTAACTATATTATAATTACCGTTTCTCTTTGTTTTTAAAATTTCGAGTGCCTCATCGGTATAGCCCGGAGCAATAATACCATCTGACACCTCACGCTTAATAAGAAGAGCGGTTGTCTTATCACAAACATCTGATAAAGCCACCCAGTCACCAAAGGAGCACATTCGGTCAGTACCACGGGCACGAGCATAAGCACAAGCAAGAGGTGAGTCATCGAGACCTTCGATATCATCAACAAAACAAGCCTTTTTAAGCTTTTCAGGTAAAACAGTACCAACTGCCGCAGAGGTAGGACTTACGTGCTTAAAGGAAGTAACAGCAGGAAGTCCCAAAGCTTCTTTTAATTCTTTTACTAATTGCCAGGAATTAAAAGCATCTAAAAAGTTAATATAACCGGGTCTGCCACAAAGTATTTCGATAGGCAACTCACTACCGTCTGACATAAAGATTTTAGCGGGTTTTTGGTTGGGGTTACAACCATATTTAAGTTCAAAATCTTTCATAGTAATCTCCTTAAATTTTCATTAGTTCTTATGCAATATAGTAAGCTTAAACAGCTTAAACCTTGTTTTTATTGATAATTCTTGATTCAAATTTTCCGTCATCAAGATTGATATACCTCACAAATAGTGAAACCTTATTATCTTCGTTAAGACTGTTCCAAATGATGTCGGTAAGAGTGTCAATATCAACATCGGGAAGCTGAAGTGTTTTGGGCTCACCCTCAAAGCTCGGCAAAGGATTTCCATCACATTTGTATGTGTGAATAAACTTTGCATAGGATGCAAGGGGATTATTGTAAGCAAAGGTATATCTTTGACAAGACGAGCCGTCACCCTCTGCAGATTTTAAAATTGACATCGCATAATTCATATCACCGTTTTCGAGTCTGATAATACCTGAAATACGTGGTGTGAAGTTGGGGGCATCATCCTCAAATTCACGTGTACGAAGCGCCTGTTCAAAGGTCATCTGCCTGTCCATAAGCTCGTAAATGGTGTCGGTCTGGTCACCGTTTGTTACAATGGTTTTATTACCGAGTACCCTTACAGGAGCATAAATTATAAGGTGAGGATCGGTCATTTTAGACTCATCAAAGGCCTGTGTTCTTATACCGTCACCGTCTTCGACAAAAATACGGTTTCGACTGTTTTCACTTCTGCCCATGATAAAATATGCTGTAATTGCTTTTTTGCCGTCTGCACTTTTTCCGATAATTATACCTCGACCAGGATATGCATTTTCAGAAATCGTTGTCTTTAAATCGTAAGTAATCATATTATTCACCTTTCAATTCATTACAAACTTTTTCAACTGCCAAGGGGAGTATTTTCCATTCAGCTTCTTCCATAACTCTTTTTTGAAGAATTTCGGGAGTATCGCCGTCGTTTATTTCAACTGCTTTTTGCATGATGATTTTTCCACCGTCGGGAATTTCATTTACAAAATGCACCGTGGCACCAGTAACCTTAACGCCATAGTCCAGTGCTGCTTCGTGAACACGAAGTCCATAATATCCTTTTCCACAAAACGAAGGGATAAGGGAAGGATGTACGTTGATAATACGGTCAGCGAAGTGCGAAGTGAATTTTGCACTTAAAATACACATAAATCCCGCAAGCACTATAAAATCGATTTTGTTCTGCTCCAAAACAGAAATTAAAGTGTCTTCAAAGCTGTCGCCTAATTCTTTTTTGTTGCAAACAACTGTTTTGATATTTGCGTTTTCTGCTCTTTTTAATGCAAAGGCATCTGGGTTATTGGAAATTACGAGAGTAATTTTACCCGAGTTTATAATGCCTTCAGCTTGAGCGTTAATGAGTGCTTGTAAATTAGTTCCGCCACCCGAAACTAAAACTGCAATATTTTTCATTTTAAATACCCTTAAATAAATGTGATTTTATTATCAGATTTTATGATTTTACCGATAATATAAGCATCTTCACCGTTAGCTTTCAAAATTTCGATTGCTTTATCGGCATCATCTTTTGCCACAACAACACTCATACCAACACCCATATTATATGTATTGTACATATCTCTTTCGGGAATGTTTCCTGTTTCTTGCAAAAGATTGAAAATAGGTAACACCTTAATAGAACTTTTTACAATCTCTGCTCCAAAACCATCAGGAATACTGCGGGGAATATTCTCATAAAATCCGCCGCCTGTAATATGAGATACTGCACGAACCTTGACATTATCAAAAAGCTTGAGCATTGGCTTAACATAGATTTTTGTGGGAGCTAAAAGCGCTTCGCCTAAAGATTTTCCTTCTAACTCTGCACGAGGAGAGGTGAGGTCAGCGTTTTCAATGTCAAATACCTTACGCACAAGTGAAAAACCATTAGAGTGAACACCGGTAGAGGGGAGTGCAATTACAATATCGCCCTCTTGCATTGTTTTATTATCAAGAATTTTTTTCTTATCAACAATTCCTACAGCAAAGCCTGCAAGGTCATAATCATCTTCAGGCATAAGACCCGGATGTTCGGCAGTTTCACCACCGATTAAAGCAGCTCCTGACTGAACGCAACCCTCTGCTACACCGCTTACGATTTCAGCGATTTTTTCGGGATAGTTCTTACCACACGCAATATAGTCGAGGAAAAACAAAGGTTTTGCACCGACACAAATGATGTCATTCACGCACATCGCAACTGCATCAATACCGATTGTATCGTGTTTATCAAGAAGCATTGCAATTTTTACCTTTGTACCACAGCCATCTGTACCAGAAACCAAAACGGGCTCTTCCATACCTGTTGGCAGGCCAAAACAACCGCCAAAACCACCGAGGTCATCAAAGCAACCCTCGGTTTTGGTTCTTGCAATATGCTTTTTCATAAGCTCAACCGCTTTATATCCGGCAGTAATATCAACACCTGCATCTGCATAAGATTTTGATTGTGAGTTATTCATAGCAAATAATTCCTTTATATATGTATTTTATTCTTTTCCGTTCCAACAATATGTGCAAAGCTGATCGGCAGGTAGTCCGATAGCTTCAATAATACCTTCCAGAGATTGGAATTCAAGTGAAGCAAAGCCCATTTTTTCGGCAATAGCTTTACGCAAATTTTTACCCCTTTCGGTTTTAGAGTTGGAATATTCATCAATGTAATTAAAGCCTTCTTTACCCTCAAGTTCTACAATTACTCGGCGTGCAATAAGCTCCATTTCGTCAGTAGCACGTGAGAAATTGAGATATTTACAACCATACATAATCGGAGGGCAGGCAGAACGCATATGAACCGATTTTGCACCGTTTGAATAAAGAAAATCTACCGTTTCTTTGAGCTGTGTTCCACGAACTATTGAGTCATCAACAAACAAAAGATTTTTATCTGTTATAAGGTCGTGAATCGGTATCTGCTTCATTTTAGCCACTTTGTTTCTCTCACTTTGTTTAGCAGGAGTAAAGCTTCGTGCCCAAGTGGGAGTGTATTTAATAAAGGCACGTGCAAAATCTTTATGACTTTCGTTAGAATAACCGATTGCGTGTGCAGTACCCGAATCGGGAACTCCACCGACATAATCAATATCACCGGCAATACCGTTTTCTTTGTCGTTGCGTGCCAAAATTTTACCGTTTTTATAACGCATAATTTCAACATTTACGCCTTCATAACATGAGGTGGGGTAACCGTAATAACTCCAAAGGAACGCACAAATTTTCTTTTTAGTGCCACCTTTGTCTAAAACGGTCATAGAATCAGGCGTAAGCTCAACAATCTCACCCGGAGCTAATTCCGCTGACTGTTCATAGCCGAGCTTCAGAGATGCAAAGGACTCAAAGGTTACGCAATAGCCATCTTCATCCTTGCCGATAATGGCCGGTATTCTACCCATTTTGTCTCTGGCCGCAATAATCGAACCGCCATTTTTCAAAATCAGAATAGAAGCAGTGCCATCTATCACATCTTGTGCAAATTTTATGCCATCCGTAAAATTATCTTTTTGATTGATAAGTGCAGCAACCAATTCGGTAGAATTTACTTTACCGCCTGTCATAGCACCAAAATGTCCGCCACAAGACGTGTTAAGATAGTTGTCTATAAGCTCACGGTAATTATTTATAATACCTATAACACAAATAGCATAAGTTCCGAGTCTTGAGCGTATAAGTAAAGGCTGTGGGTCGTAATCACTGATGCAACCGATTGCCGAGTTGCCCTTCATTTCATCAAAGATATCTTCAAATTTGGTTCTGAAAGGGGAGTTCTCAATATTATGAATTTCCCTCTGAAGCCCAATTTCTGTGTCATATGCCGCCATACCGCCACGGCGTGTACCTAAATGTGAGTGATAGTCAGTACCAAAAAAGACATCGGAAATAGCATCTCTTTTACTGACAACACCAAAAAAACCACCCATTATTTCACCTACTAATTATTGGAAGAAAAGTTTAGACAATGTCATCGGATCAATATATTCGCCGTTTTTGTAAACACGCATATTACCGGATGCGATTTCATCAATAAGCATAACATCGCCATCAGGATTGTAACCGAACTCAAACTTGATGTCATACATATCAAGACCTTTTTCTTTAAGGTCATCTGCAACGATTTTTGTAATATCCTGTGTCATTTTCTTAATATCTTCGTATTGCTTTTCGGTCATAACACCTAAATCAACAAGACCATCCTTAGTAACGAGCGGGTCACCTTTTTCATCGTTTTTAAAGGTCATTTCAACATAAGCGGGCAAATCCTGACCCTCGGTGCAATAGTCACTATATCTGCGATAGAAGCTGCCAACTGCTTTATAACGACAGATTACCTCAAGACCTTTACCAAAAACTTTTGCAGGGAGAACCTCCATAGTTGTATCTTCGAGGTTAGCAGAAACATAATGAGTTTTAATTCCTGCTTTATTGATTTTGTCAAAGAAATAGATTGACATACGAAGGTTTACATCACCAACGCCATCTATTGTGATGCCAACTTGATTTTCGCCCGGGTCAAAAACGCCATCCTTACCGGTGCAATCATCCTTAAATTTTAAAAGACAATTACCGTTTTCAAGTGCGTAAACATCCTTTGTTTTACCTGTGTAAATTAGTTTCTTTTCCATTGTAATCTACTCCTTTTGATTATTTATTAAATCTATCTTCAATAGCGGTATTTTTTAAAAGTACTGCTTTTGAATCGTTTTTACGTTTTATATCTAATTTCTCTGAAAGTGTGCTGTCGCCAATGCTTAACATTTCAATGCAAAGAAGTGCTGCATTTGCGGCACCGTCAATAGCAACGGTGGCTACAGGAATACCTGTAGGCATCATAACTGTTGAGAGAAGCGCATCTATACCATCTAATTTTCCGCAGTTAATCGGAATACCGACAACGGGTAATGTTGTGTTTGCGGCGATAGCGCCGGCTAAATGTGCTGCCATACCGGCGGCACAAATTATAGCGCCAAATCCGTTTTGGCGAGCATTTACACTAAAGTTTTTTGCTTCTTCAGGCGTTCTGTGCGCCGAGAATACGTGTACCTCAAAGGGAACATCAAATTCTTCTAAAACCTTGACAGCCTTTTCCACAACAGGCAAATCACTGTCACTACCCATAATAATACCGATTTTTTTCATAAGAATACTCCTTAACTTTTGAAAATATAAAAGGGCGCACAAATCCAAGGATAAGTGCGCCCAGACGGTCGGCTTAAAAAGTTCTTTGATTCATGTGGTGCTCCACTTATCCGTCAGTCACAAAGAACCTATATATTGTATGTCAGTATTTTAACATATACTCGATATTTTGTCAATGTATCAAATTATATTTTATATATAAGCCATAATTAACATTACATAAAAATTCTTTTTTGTACAAAATGATAAAAATGTTTGCTTTTTTTGCAAAAAGGAGTAAAATTATATTTTGGAGGGAAGAATATGGAAAATTCATTTGCTTTATTTAAAAATTTAGTAGCTATTTTGCCTGATTTTGCGAAAAAGATTGAACCTGTTTGTCTAAAAAATTCTGTAACCGAAAAAGAGGGTTTGGTTTTGCTTTCGGTTTTTTTGAATAAAGACACTGTAACATTTTGCGATAAAAATATTTTAAATACACTAAAGACAAAAGGATTGCTTGATGAAAATCTTTCCATTTCAAGTAAGGGCAGCATCGTTGCGAAATCTCTGTCTTTTAATATTCAAAGACTTAATTTTTAATAAATTTTTAATTTTTAATTTGAGTTATTGACTTTTCCTGACTTTTGTAATAAGATTACTTTTGTAAACAATTTCCAAGGAGGATTTTATAATGATTTTAAAACCATTGGCTGATAATGTTGTGATCAAAGCAACAGAAGCAGAAGAAACGACAAAAAGCGGTATCGTACTCACATCATCCGCTAAAGAAAAACCTCAAATTGCTGTTGTGGTGGCTGTTGGCCCCGGCGGTATTGTTGACGGTAAAGAAGTAAAAATGACTGTAAATGCCGGTGATAAAGTTATTGCCGCTAAATATTCAGGCACAGATGTAAAACTTGATGGTGAAGAATATACCATACTTCGCCAATCTGATATTTTAGCAATTGTTGAATAAGGAGATTTTTTATTATGGCAAAAGATATTATTTTTGGTGAAGAAGCGAGAAAAGCTTTACAAGCCGGCGTTGATAAGCTTGCAAACACCGTTAAGGTTACATTAGGTCCAAAGGGCAGAAATGTAGTTTTAGACAAAAAATATGGTTCACCACTTATTACAAACGATGGTGTAACCATTGCTAAAGAAATTGAGCTTGATGACCCGTTTGAGAATATGGGTGCACAGCTCGTAAAAGAGGTATCTGTTAAAACTAATGATGCCGCAGGTGATGGTACAACTACTGCTACAGTTTTGGCTCAAGCGCTTATCAACGAGGGTATGAAAAACGTTGCCGCAGGTGCTAATCCTATGGTGGTTAAAAAGGGTATAAAATTAGCTGTTGATACTGCTGTTGAAACTGTAATTTCAAATTCAAAAAATGTTGCAGGAACAGAGGATATTTCACGTGTTGCTACTGTATCATCAGGTGATGAGATTATTGGTAATTTAATTGCCGAAGCAATGGCAAAGGTAAGCGCAGATGGTGTTATCACGGTAGAAGAATCAAAGACTGCCGACACTTATTCCGAAGTTGTTGAAGGTATGCAGTTTGACAGAGGATATATTACTCCATATATGGCAACCGACACAGATAAAATGGAAGCTGTTTTGGATGATGCTTTAATCCTTATAACCGATAAAAAAATTGCCAATATTCAGGAAATTTTACCCCTCTTAGAACAGCTTGTACAGACAGGTAAAAAGCTTCTTATTATCGCCGAAGATATCGAAGGTGAAGCACTTTCAACGCTTATTGTTAACAAGCTTCGTGGCACATTTACTTGTGTTGCAGTAAAGGCTCCGGGCTTTGGTGACAGAAGAAAAGAAATGCTTCGTGACATTGCAATTTTGACTGGCGGTGAAGTCATTTCCGAAGAATTGGGTCTTGACCTTAAAGAGACAACAATTGACCAGTTAGGAACTGCTCGACAGGTTAAGATTTCAAAGGAAAACACTATTATTGTTGATGGCGCCGGTGACAGCGATTTAATCAAGGATAGAATCGGTCAGATTAAAAACGAAATTGCAACTACTACCTCTGATTTTGACCGTGAAAAGCTTCAAGAAAGACTTGCAAAGCTTGCGGGCGGTGTTGCTGTAATAAAGGTTGGTGCTGCAACCGAAATCGAAATGAAGGAAAAGAAGCTTCGTATTGAGGATGCTCTTTCCGCAACAAAAGCAGCAGTTGAAGAGGGCATCGTTGCAGGTGGCGGTGTTGCTTTGATTAACGCTATTCCCGCTGTTAAAGCCCTACTTGACACAACAGAGGGCGATGTTAAAACGGGTGTAAATATTGTTTTAAAATCACTTGAAGCTCCTATTCGCCAAATCGCATTAAATTCAGGCCTTGAAGGCTCTGTAATCATTGATAAAATTATTTCAAGCGGCAAGGCAAATTACGGTTTTGATGCCTACAAGGAAGAGTATTGTGATATGTTAGATTCCGGTATCGTTGACCCAACAAAAGTTACACGCTCAGCCCTTCAAAATGCGGCTTCAGTCGCTTCAATGGTTCTCACGACAGAGAGTCTCATTGCGGATAAAAAGGATGAAAATGCTGCCCTTAATGCAGCAGCTGCTGCGGCAAATGCCGGCGGTATGTACTAATTCTTATAAATTTTTCGACTACCCGAAGGCAATATCTTGCTTTCGGGTATTTTTTTGCATAAAATCACTCTTTATGCTTGAAATTATGCATATTCTATTGTATAATATATTAAATATTTTATTAAATAGCCTAAGGGGAATGATTTATGACACGTAAACAGGCACGTGAAGAGACTTTTATTTTAATTTTTGAAAAACTCTTTAGCGACAGTAGTGTAGAGGAAATTTTACAGCTTGCGATAGAGGTTCGTGATATTGAACCTGATGAATATCTTAAAAAAGTATTTTTCGGTGTTCACGAAAATCTTGAGTCCATTGACAGTATTATTTCTGATACAGCAAAGGGTTGGAAAATTTCACGTATTTCAAAAACCGCATTGTCGGTACTTCGACTTGCTATTTTTGAAATTAAGTTTTTTGATGAAATTCCTGTTTCAGTTTCAATCAATGAGGCTGTTGAACTTTGTAAAAAATACGCAACAGTTGAGGATGCTTCCTTTGTAAACGGAATACTTTCTACCGTTGCTAAAGCCAACTGATATGTTAAACGAAAACGTTTTATCTGTAAAACAGCTAAATTTTTATGTCAAATCTCTGATTGAGGGCGACACAAGACTCAACGCTGTATCAATAACAGGTGAGATTTCAAACTTTAAAAATCATTATTCGAGCGGTCATTTATATTTCACTTTGAAGGATAATGATGCTTCCATCAGGTGCGTTATGTTTAGGGGATACGCCCAGTATGTGAAATTTGATGTAACTGATGGAATGCAGGTCGTACTAAAAGGTAGAGTTTCTCTTTACGAAAAGGACGGTCAGTATCAGTTCTATGCCGAAGAAATGCACGAAGCAGGACTCGGAGATATAACACTTCGTTTTAATCAAATCAAGGAGAAGCTGCAAAAAGAAGGTTTTTTTGATATTGAATCAAAGCGCAAAATACCCAAATTTCCGCAAGATATTGCTATTGTTACTTCAGAAACAGGGGCGGCAGTCAGAGATATTTTAAATATTCTTTCACGCCGTTGGCCAATAGCTAATGTTATTTTGTGTCCTGTGTCTGTACAGGGCGAAAATGCAGTACCCGAAATGTGTGAAGCGCTTGATAAACTTTATTCACTTTCTGTGGCAGATGTTATTATTATCGGTCGAGGTGGCGGCTCGATTGAAGATTTATGGGCATTTAATGAGGAAAATTTGGCACGAAAAATTTATGAGTCGCCTGTACCCGTTATCTCGGCAGTAGGTCACGAAACCGATTTCACAATTTGTGACTTCGTTGCCGACCTGCGTGCGCCTACTCCATCTGCGGCGGCAGAGCTTTGTGTGCCTGATGTTAATGAAATTCACACTCTGCTTGACAGGTATCAAACCTACTTGAAATCTTTCTTAATCGGAAAATTAAATCTTTCTAAAGCAAAATTAGAAAAGATTTGCGAGTCGGCGTTTTTCAAAAATCCACAGGATACATTTATTTCACAGCGACTCGAAACGCTTGATTTGTGCTTTGATAAGTTAAGAGACAGTCAAAACAAAATCACGACCGAACTTAAAAACAAATTCGAGCAAAATGTTTTAAAACTCGATTCTTTAAGTCCTTTGAAAACATTGTCCCGAGGCTTTACACACGTTTCAAAAAATAATACTGCCATAACCTCTGTAAATCAGATTACAGTCGGAGATAATTTAGACCTTAAATTTTCCGATGGAAATGCAGTTTGTCAGCTTTTAAAACTATACAAAGAATGAAGGGAATACTTTGAACGAAAATAAAATCACTTTTGAAGAATCATTAAGCAAGCTTGAAGCTATAATTGCAAAATTAGAAAGCGGGGATATATCGCTTGATGAATCAATAAAGCTTTTCGAAGAGGGAATAGAGCACATTACCGACTGTAAAACCGCTTTGAAAACTGCCGAAGAAAAAATTGTCAAATTAAGTGATATTGAAAAGGAATAATTTATGTTTGAGAAATCCTTGAAAGAGTATAAAGCTATAATTGATAAAAAAATCGACACGCTTTTTCCCGATTTATCGCTTGCTTATGACAGCGTATTAAAGGCTTCACGATACAGTCTCGTTTTAGGTGGAAAAAGAATACGCCCGATATTAACTTTAGAATTTTGCAAGTTGTTTTGCGGAGATATCAATAACGCCTATAACTTTGCAGTAGCTATCGAAATGATTCATACATATTCGCTTATTCACGATGATTTGCCTTGTATGGATAATGACGATATGAGAAGAGGAAATCCCTCCTGTCATAAAAAATACGGCGAGGATACAGCTCTTTTGGCAGGGGATACTTTACTTACCGAAGCTTTTTCTGTAGCTGTAAAATCTCCGATTACACCTAAACAAATATGCGATGGTATAAGCGTTCTGTCTTATTACGCAGGTCTTCACGGAATGATTGGCGGGCAGGTGCTCGATTTATCCTTCGAAGAATCAAAACCCGATTCCGAAGAACTTCTTGATATGTATGAGCGAAAAACCGCCGGACTTTTAATTGCCGCTTGCAAGTTAGGGGCTATTGCATCAAATAATTATGATGCAAATGCTTTAGAAAACGTTTATGAATATTCAAAAAATTTAGGTATCGCTTTTCAAATTATTGATGATATTCTCGATTATACTGCCGATGAAGCATTACTCGGAAAGCCGATTGGCAGTGATGAAAAAAACAACAAAACCACCTTTGTCACAATTTACGGAATAGACAAAGCCAAGGGCTATGCAAAACACTTCACCCAAAAGGCGATGGATTCTCTTGAAAAACTCGATGGTGACAAAACAGCTATTAAAAATCTTACAAATTATCTGTTAGACAGAAATTACTAAAAGGATGTGTATTATGGGTTATTCATTTTTAAACAAAATAAATTCACCCGAAGATATCAAAAAATTGAATAGCCAAGAAACACAAGCTCTTTGTGATGAGATAAGAGATTGCATAATCGAAACTGTCTCACAAAACGGGGGACATTTAGCCTCAAATTTAGGTGCTGTAGAGCTAACTGTCGCCTTGCACAAGGTTTTCGATTCCCCTAAGGATGCGATAATTTTTGATGTTGGACATCAGTCCTATCCACACAAGCTCATAACCGGTAGATTTAATGATTTTAACACATTACGTATTGCGGACGGAATATCGGGATTTATGAAGCCAAATGAATCCCCTCACGACCCATTTATTACAGGTCACAGCAGTAATTCGATTTCAGCGGCTTATGGTATTTTCAAAGCAAAGCAATTAAAGGGCGAAGAGGGAACAGCTATTGCAATAATCGGTGATGGTGCAATGACCGGTGGTATGGCTTATGAGGGACTTAATAACGCAGGCGCTGCAAAAGGTAATTTTATTGTTGTTTTAAATGACAATAAAATGTCTATTTCTCAAAACGTTGGCTCTTTTTCAAAGTCACTTACTAAAATGCGTAACAGACCGAAATACCATCACTTTAAATCCTCTGTTTCACGTTTTCTTAAAAAAATACCGATTATCGGTAAAACACTTTATCGCTTTTTTGACAAAGTTAAGGATATTTTCAAACGAATTGTTTATAAAAATGATATTTTCACCCATTTAGGATTAAACTATTTGGGACCTGTTGATGGACATAACGTGTCAGCTATGGTATCACTTTTTGAGATTGCAAAGAGCTATGATAAGCCATCTTTGGTTCACGTTGTCACAACTAAGGGTAAAGGCTATCAATATGCCGAGGAAAGCCCGAATTCATATCACGGTGTTTCCTCCTTTGATGTTGAAAAGGGCACAGGAGACGCAACTTCAATCAATTTTTCCTCTGTTGCAGGACAAACACTTTGCGAAATGGCGAGTGAAAACGAAAAAATTTGTGCATTGACTGCTGCAATGACTGAAGGCACAGGTCTTGCCGCTTTTGCAAGTGAATATCCTGACAGATTTTTTGATGTCGGTATTGCTGAACAGCACGCTGTAACCTTTGCTGCAGGCTTGGCTTCAAAGGGTATTATTCCGTATTTTGCTGTTTATTCTACCTTTTTACAGCGTTCCTTTGACCAAATTATCCACGATATGTCTATCGGAAAATTTTCTGCAAGACTTCTTGTTGACAGGGCAGGTATAGTAGGTGAAGATGGTGAAACACACCAAGGAATTTTTGATGTTTCTTACTTGTCGCTTATTCCCGATATGAATATTTATTCGCCATCGAGTTACGATGAATTGCGCTATAGGATTAAAAGCAGTTCAAAAACCGATGAGCTTTGTGCTATTCGTTATCCTCGTGGTACCGAAGGAATTACCACAAAATTCAATTATAGTGATGATTTTTCTGTTTTTAAAAAAGGCTCGGACAAGCTTCTTATTACCTATGGAAGACTTTTTTCAGAGGCTCTTTTAGCGCAAACGCAAGGCAATTTTGATATTTTAAAGCTAAATAAGATTTATCCTTTAAATCCTGCTGTTTTAAAGGAAATTGCAAAATATAAGGAAATTCATTTCTTTGAGGAATCAGTTAAAAAAGGCGGTATTGCCGAGCATTTGTCGGCTTTGCTTTTGCGTTTTAACTTTAGCGGAAAATACCGTATCCACGCAATTAAAGATACATTTGTACCTGCGGGTAAAATATCAGAGCTTTTAGCAGAATTAAAGCTCGATAAAAACGCAATGATAAATGCTTTTAATAAGGAGTAATTATGTCCCAAAAATTAAGACTTGATATAGCATTAGTTGAACAAGGCTTTGCAGAGAGTCGTGAAAAAGCAAAAGCGCTTATAATGGCAGGAATAGTTTTTGTAAACAACCAGAAATCCGATAAGGCCGGAAATATTGTAAAACCTGATGACATTATTGAAGTAAGAGGAGAAACCCTAAAGTATGTCAGTCGTGGCGGATTAAAGCTTGAAAAGGCGGTTTCTGCGTTTTCACTTGACTTAAATGATTATATATGCGCTGATATTGGTGCTTCAACCGGCGGTTTTACCGATTGTATGCTTCAAAACGGAGCCAAAAAGGTTTATTCTATTGATGTAGGTTACGGTCAGCTTGCTTGGAAATTACGCACAGATGAGCGTGTTGTGAACCTTGAACGTACAAATTTCCGTTATGTTACCGAAATGCAAGTGCCCGACAAACTCGACTTCGCTTCGGTTGATGTTTCCTTCATTTCATTGAGTCTCATTTTGCCCGTAATGCGCAATTTGTTAAAAGATAATGGTACTGCTGTTTGTCTCATAAAGCCACAATTCGAGGCCGGCAAAGAAAATGTAGGTAAAAAGGGTGTTGTCAGAGACAAAAACGTACATATTGCTGTTATCGAAAAAATCATAAATTTGGCAAGTGATAACAAATTTACCCTTTTGGGACTTGATTTTTCTCCTGTAAAAGGACCTGAAGGAAATATTGAATACCTTTGCTATCTTAAAAAAGATGACAATCCTCAAAATCTTTTAAATATTACTGCCAAAGAGGTTGTCGAAGCATCATATAATAAACTAAACACCTGAAATTTGGAGGCAATTATTATGGTAGTTGCAGTATTGCCAAACTTGGATAAACGTGGTTCATCCGAAGTTGTGGGAAAGCTTGGAAAAATTTTAAAATCTTTAGATATTGAAGCATATATACCTGACTATATTTGCGGAACTGATTATAAAACCGCAAGTGAAGATGAATTGTTCAAAATAGCCGATATTATTATCACAATTGGTGGCGATGGTACAATTATCAGATTTGCAAAGGTTGCCGCAAAAAACAACAAGCCGGTACTTGGTATAAATGCAGGCAGAGTAGGTTATCTTGCGAATATTGAACAAAACGAGCTTTCACTTGTATCAAAGCTCACGGACAATTCATATATCACCGATAACCGTATGATGTTGTCTGTTTCAATTCTTGAAAACGGGAAGGAAATCGCAAATTATGATGCACTCAATGATGCGGTGATTACAAGCGGTTTTATCTCACGTATAATTGATATTACAGCAACGGTCGGAACAGATAGCATAAATTACAGAGCAGATGGTATTATAATTTCAACCCCGACAGGCTCTACCGCTTACTCGATGTCGGCAGGCGGTCCTATTATTGATCCGCTTACAGAAAACTTTTGTATTACACCGATTTGCTCTCATTCACTTTCTGCAAAACCGATTTTGCTCGGTGCGAATAATATTATTAAGCTCAAGGCTTTTTCGAAAAAGCGTGCTGACATTTATTTGACTGTTGATGGCAGAAAAGTTCTTCAAATAAAGCCTTATCACGAAATTGTTATCAAAAAATCTCCCAACATTGTCAGACTAATCAGACTTAATAACCGTTCATTCTATAATACTCTTTCATATAAATTCAAAGATTCAAGGAGTGTGCTATAAATTGAAATCCAACAGACAGAAAGCAATTCTTGATTTAATTGACGAAAAAATTTGTCTAACCCAAGAGGACCTGCAACAAGGCTTAAAGGAAAAAGGTTTTACTGTAACACAATCGACAGTTTCACGTGATATCAGAGAATTAAAGCTTATAAAAGGCAGGGATAATAGTGGTAATTACCGCTATCTCTCGCATACGGCACCAATTTCTAACGAGGCAGAAACCGCCCGATATCACGAATTTTTTGTCCGCACCGTTAAAAGTGTTAAATATTCACTAAACAATGTCGTTATTAAATGCGATACAGGTATGGCTTCATCCGCTTGTGTTGCTGTTGATGAATTGTTCGGTGATATGATGATGGGCTCTCTTGCGGGAGAAGATACAATTATTATTGTAACTGCGGGCGAACAAGAGTCTAAGCTTTTGACCGACAGTCTTAACAGTCTTTTATAATTTCGGCGGTATAAGTTATGCTAAAATTTTTACATATTGAAAATATTGCTGTAATTGAGCAAACCGATATTGATTTTTGCGAAGGTCTTAATATTTTGACCGGTGAAACGGGTGCCGGTAAATCAATTGTAATTGATGCAATTAACGCAGTTTTAGGAGAAAGAACTTCTAAAGAATTGATACGTGCGGGCTGTGATTCGGCTTGTGTTTCTGCACTTTTTGGAGATATTTCCGAGGAAAATCTTTTGAAGCTCAATTCATACGACATAACACCCGATGAAGATGGAAATATCCTAATTACGAGAAAATTAAGTCTCACCGGTAAGGGCATTATAAAGGTAAATTCGAAGCCTGTTACTGCAACAGAACTTCGTGATATTACATCAGGACTTATCAATATTCACGGACAACACGATAATCAAGCGCTTTTAAAACCCGAAACGCATTGCGGTTTTGTTGATGCCATCGCTGATAATAAAAATCTTCTTGAAATTTATTATGATGAGTTTAAAAATTTGAACAAAATTCGTAATGAGTTATCAAATCTTGTGACCGATGAGGATGAAAAAGAGCGAAAAATTGAGCTTTTAAAATATCAGATTAAAGAAATTGAAGATGCTGATATTAAAATCGGTGAAACAGAGGAATTAAAACACAAGCTTTCAGTTGCTGAAAATATTGAAACTACGGTAAAATCACTTAAAAACATTGATAATTTGCTTGTGGGTGATGATGAACAAGATGGTGCTTTGACTAAACTTAAGGTTTCGGCAAAGCTTCTTTCTGCCCTAAATGATTTGACCTTTGAAACGGAACTCACTAACCTCAATAACGCACTTGCTATTATCGAGGATGTTAAAGAAAATATATCCGAATATTTGAATGACGATGAATATTTTAATATTGATACTAACCTAATCAATCAAAGACTTGACTTGCTCCATAAACTTATGTTAAAATACGGCAATAGTGAGCAAAAAATTCTTGATTTTCTGCTTGATGCCAAGCTTCAGCTTGATAATATAACTTTTGCAGATAAGCGATACGATGAATTGTCAGATTTACTCGAAAAATCAAAGCTTGAGCTTATTGAAAAAGCAGAAAAGTTGACCGATTCTCGTAAAGTCGCTGCCGAAACTCTTGAAAATTCGGTTTGTGAGGTTTTAAAATATCTTAATATGCCGAACGTTGCATTTAAGGTGAATTTTGAAAGCGGAAGATATACTAAAAACGGTTGCGACAATGTCGAATTTTTGATTTCTGCAAATGAGGGTGAATCTTTAAAGTCACTTGCAAAAATTGCATCAGGCGGTGAGCTGTCACGTACAATGCTCGCAATTAAAAGCGCACTTCTTGACAAGGATTCGATAGATTCAATGATTTTTGATGAAATTGATACCGGTATTAGTGGTTTTGCCGCCGAAAAGGTTGGTAATCAGCTCAAAAAAGTATCAAAGGCCAGACAGGTTATCTGTGTTACACATTTAGCACAGATTGCCGCTAAAGCTGATAATCATTTACTTATTGAAAAAACAACCGAAAACGGTAGAACATTTACAAATGTCAAATCATTGTCCGCAGAGGCAAGAATTAAGGAAATTGCCCGCATAATGTCGGGAAGTGAAATTACTGAAAGTTTATACAATTCCGCAAAGGAATTATTAGATAGGAGTTAATAAAATGAAAATTTACGATGAATTAGTAGCACGTGGACTAATCGCACAGGTTACTGATGAAGAAGAAATCAAAGAGCTCATAAATAATGGTAAGGCAACCTTCTATATAGGTTTTGACCCTACTGCTGATTCTTTGCACGTTGGACATTTTATGGCGCTTTGCCTTATGAAACGTTTGCAAATGGCAGGGAATAAACCCATTGCTCTTATCGGCGGCGGTACAGGTCATATCGGTGACCCTTCGGGTAGAACGGATATGCGTTCTATGATGACCGCAGAGCAAATTCAGCACAACTGCGATTGCTTTAAAGAGCAAATGAGTCGTTTTATTGAGTTTGGCGAGGGCAAAGCTCAAATGGTTAATAATGCAGATTGGCTTTTGAAGCTTAATTACGTTGACCTTTTGCGTGAGGTTGGCGCTCAATTCTCTGTAAACAATATGCTTCGTGCAGAGTGTTATAAGCAAAGAATGGAAAAAGGTCTTTCCTTCCTTGAATTTAACTATATGATTATGCAAAGCTATGACTTCTATCATCTTTTTAAAGAATATGGCTGTAATATGCAGTTCGGCGGCGATGACCAATGGTCAAATATGCTCGGCGGCACAGAGCTTATTCGAAAAAAGCTCGGCAAAGATGCTTATGCTATGACCATTACCTTGCTCCTTAATTCAGAAGGTAAAAAAATGGGTAAAACCGTTGGCGGTGCTGTTTGGCTTGATGCAAACAAAACTTCTCCTTATGAGTTCTATCAATATTGGAGAAATGTTGGTGATAAGGATGTTTTAAAGTGTATTAGAATGCTTACCTTCCTACCTCTTGAAGAAATTGATAAGATGGATTCTTGGGAAGGCAGTCAATTAAATACTGCGAAGGAAATTTTGGCATTCGAGCTGACAAAATTGGTTCACGGTGAGGAAGAAGCGACAAAGGCACAGGAAACAGCACGTGCTGTTTTCTCGGGCGCCGGTTCACACGAAAATATGCCCACAACCGAGCTTACAAACGATGATTTTACCGATGGAAAAATCGGACTGCTTGATATGATGGTTAAGGCTTCCTTAATTTCATCAAAAGGTGAGGGAAGACGTCTTGTTCAACAGGGCGGCGTTAGTATCAATGATACTAAAGTCACAGACCCGACACTCACTTTAACAGCAGATGATTTCGCCGGTGAAGTAATCGTTAAAAAGGGTAAAAAGGTTTATAACAAGTTTATACTCAACTGAATATTTGGCGGATGTTTAATTCATCCGCCTGTAATTTTTGATAAGAGGAGATTTTTTAAATTATGGGTGAGCACTTTTTTTCAGCTGACATACTTTTACCTAAAAACAATTTCGAAAAGTGGTCTTGTATTGCTTGTGACCAATATACTTCCGAGCCAAAGTATTGGGAGGAAACAAAAAATATAGTAGGGGATTCCTATTCAGCGTTAAAGATAATTTTACCCGAAGTATATCTTAAAGAGGATAATTCTGGTGAAATTGATGAAATCAACAAAAATATGAAATCACTTGTTGATAATAACTGCTTTAATACCTTCGAGAACACAATGATTTATACTGTTCGTACTTTAAAGTGCGGAAAAACAAGACACGGTTTGGTAGGGCTTATCGACCTTGAGGATTATTCCTACGAAAAAGGAGCCAAAACCTCTATAAGAGCGACCGAAGCTACAGTTTTGGACAGAATACCGCCCAGGGTAAAAATCCGTAAGGATGCAATTCTCGAAATACCACACATAATGCTTTTAATCGATGACCCTACAGATTCAGTCGTTTCTCTTGCAAAGAATAATTGTGAAAACCTCGATGTTTTGTATGATTTTGATTTGATGCAAAATGCAGGTCATATTAAAGGCTACAAGCTGTCCGACCGATTAGTGACCGATGTTCAAGCATCACTTGATGTTCTGAAAAATCAGTCAAAAGATGGTATGCTTTTTGCGGTAGGCGATGGTAATCATTCGCTTGCTACTGCAAAAGAATGTTATAATCAAGGCAATGGTTCAAGATATGCGCTCGTAGAGGTTGTTAATATACACGATGACTCTTTAGAATTTGAGCCGATTTACAGAGTTCTTTTTGATGTTGAACCTGAAAAGGTTATCAAAGATTTCAAAAATTGGTGCGGTACAAACGGGGCGGATACTCAAGAATTTATTTGTATATTCGGTGAAAATGAAATTACTGTTAAGGTAAATAAAAAGGGTACACTTCCGATTGCTACTTTACAGACATTTTTGGATGAATATCTCAAAGAAAATAAAAATGCAAAGCTCGATTATATACACGGTATTGATTCTACGAAAGAATTATCACAAAAGGAGAACACTCTCGGTTTCATTTTCAGTGGTATGAAAAAGTCCGATTTGTTCCCGGCTGTAGCAAACGATGGCTCGCTTCCTCGTAAAACCTTTTCTATGGGATGTGCCGATGATAAAAGGTTTTATTTAGAAGCCAGAAAAATATAATAATTTTCACTCTATAAACACCCTGAATTTACCAGGGTGTTTTTTTACTCTTTATTGGCTTATTTTGTCGAATTTTGGTTGACATAATAATGATTAGATGATATACTGTAGATGTGAAAATTTGTTTGAAAGGATAATGAAATTTGGCAATAAAAAAACTAATTTCAATAGTTTTAATTTTCAATTTAATATTTGTTTTATTTGCCGTTTGTTTTTCATATAATTCTCTTGCTGATACAATAACTACTGCTTATATTGAGGGAACTAATGTAAATGTTCGTTCAGGTCCTTCGACAAGTCATACCATTATTGATTCATTATCAAATACAACCGCTACTGTTATAGGCAAATCGGGAAGCGGTGACAACCTTTGGTATAAAATCAGTTATCAAAAGAGTTCTACCACGATTGAGGGTTATATCAAATACAATTCCTCCTACATACGAATTGTGACTTATGACCCTGATGCGAGCTTTGAAACTAAAATTTCCGCCTTTCCCGACAGCTATAAATCGGCGCTTCGTGCACTTCACGCAACCTATCCGAATTGGGAATTTGTTCCCGATCCCGTTTCTGTTTCCTTTTCTTCTGCAGTAACTGCCCAAACAAAAGGTTTCAGAAAGCTTGTACAGTCATCACAAAGTATTGCTTGGCGTTCTATGGGCGATGATGACTATTACAATTGGAAAACTAAAACCTGGGGCACTACTGAAGGTGGTTGGTACGCCGCCTCTTATGAGGTAATTGCTTATTATATGGACCCCCGCAATTTTCTTGATAACGAATATATTTATATGTTCCTTGACCAAAGTTATAATCCTACCTATCAAAACGAAGAAGGTCTTCTTACAATAATTGACGGTACTTTTTTGGAAAAAGGTTATACCGATTCAGCCGATACGAAATATGACGGTTCCTATGTCAAGGTAATTATGAAAGCCGCCGAGGAGTCAGGCGTTAGCCCTTATATTATTGCCGCAAAAATTATTCAAGAAATCGGTTCAAAAGGCACGTCATCAATGATTTCCGGTACTACCTCGTACGGAAAATATTACAATTTCTTCAATTGGGGCGCCACCGGTTCGACAAGTGCAGAAATACTTGCAAACGGTCTTGCGACTGCTAAAAGTAATGGCTGGAATACTCGCTCAAAAGCGATTATCGGCGGTGCAAAAAAGCTTTCAAACGGATATATTTCGGTAGGACAAAACACCTATTATTATCAGAATTTTAACGTTAAAAACAATGCTACTCACCAATATGCACAGGCGGTTCACGATTCTGCCAGCAAAGCAAGTCTTTCGGGTGATGATTACAAGACAAAATACAATGCAGCATTGACATTCAATATTCCGGTATTTACCGATATGCCAAGTTCTGCTGCCAAAAGGCCTACTCAAAACGCAAAGCTTAACAATTATTATATAATTGATATTGCTCCAGCCTATGGCAGCGTTTCTCCGACATTTTCGAAATATACTAACACATATTCTTATGAAAATACAAAAAAAAGTGCTTCAATAACTTTTGATGTGGAAATTCCCGAAAATGCGACTTTTACCTCCGCAAAAAGTTTCACAATAGCCAGTGGCACAAAAACTATAACACTTACGGTTAAATCACAAACAGGTTACACAAGAAATTATACCTTGTCATTTAAAACAAGTGTAAATTGCACCTTGACTTTAAATGTATATAATACAGGGAATAAACCCTCAACATCTGACCCGGATTCGACACCAACACCGACTCCTACCTATAAGTTGGGGGATGTCAATGATGATGGAAAGATTTCGATTAGTGATTTAGGCGCAATTAAACTCAATTTATTGGGTGAATATTCTTTTTCAGATACAGAAAAATTGGCTGCAGATATAAATAAAGACGGAAAAATTTCTATAAGTGATTTAGGTGCCGTAAAACTTCATTTACTTGGCGATTATAACATAGAAGGTTGATAAATATGAAAAAAATTATTTCAAAAATATTAGTATTGGTTTTTTTGATTACGACAATTTCTACAGCGTTTGCTTTTAGTACAAACGCCGCATCGGCAATTGTTGCTTTCAACAAATCGAGCTACACCGTTGGCGATACAATTACTGTTACTATTACGGTAAGTGGTACAAATATGACCGGTGCTGATTTATATGTAACCTACAACTCTGCTAATATTAAATATCAATCCGGCGCCACAAGTGGCGGTGCAGGAAGTTTGCGCATTGTTACAGAGTTAGATAAACTAAAGAGTAAATCTTTTTCTCTAAAATTCAAAGCATTAAAAAACAGCACTTCTGCCATCAGTGTTTCGGGTAATGTTTCTGATGGACCTTCCGGTAGCTTACCGATTGATGAACCTGTGGGAGCTTCTGCAAATATCAAAATTAAAGATGCGGCAAAATCCACAAACGCAAACTTAAAATCTTTGAGTCTTGAGCATGGTGTATTATCA
>JAZNWW010000050.1:0-11832 GCA_045593535.1 Acutalibacteraceae bacterium | reverse complement strand
GTTCCACCGGAAGAGAAAGGCAGAAAAGAAGCTGTAAGAACTTTTCGTGATTTATTTGATATAGCTAGTGTTACCGTTGAGAGGATAGAGGATTTGTTATGTGTTTTCTACGATTTTGAAGATGATTTTTTTGGCAAAGATGCAACCAACGAAGAAAAGGCAATGGATATTTTAATCGATTATTCAAGATACAGCGCATATATGAGAATTGCAAATTTTTCTTTACATGGTGTCTTGCAAGAATTAAAACAATCGATTGAAAATGCAAGCGCAGAGTATGCAAATCTTTGACTTAGGAGCTATGTTTATGGGAATTTTAACTGATGTTTGCGAAAAAGAGGGAATTGAAGCAAAGTTCTTTTATCCAAAGCAACGAGGAGAGGCTTTAGCGATAAAGGACCATGAGAAAAGAACAATATTGATTGACAAAGACGGTTCTTTATGGGAGAAGCGTTTATCGTTGGCTCATGAGTTAGCTCATCACATTTTCGGACATCTCGACCATCCCGGAGAGACGTTTGAAAACGAAGAAAGCGAAGCTCGAATGTTTTCTGCTGCTTTTGTTGCACTTCTGATGTTTGCTGAATACGGGGGATTTAATAGCGACAAGGCAGACTCTAAAACATAACTAAAGCGATACTTAAACATACAAATCAAAGGGTTTACATGTTGAAAAATGTTGAAACGATTAATAAATTAAAATATATAGGAGCGGGCAAATACCCGCTCTTTTTGCTATAACTCCTTTTTTGAGAATTGCAGTCAACTGCAAACTGACTTTTCAAGCAAACCTGTTTTCTTAAATAAAAGCCTAAAAACTTTATAATGAAAGTATTAACATAAAAACAGCATTAAAAAGAAATTGCAACTATTGTGTTTTATAGATACCTTCTAAACTTTACAGAAACAAATATCTCTGATATAATTAAATTAGGAGGTGTGTGAAAATGTATAATGTGTTGGATGTTTGCAGATATATTATAAATTATAGCAACGACAAAAATTATGGCATCTCTAATCTAAAGCTTCAAAAGATTCTTTATTTTGTGCAGGCATATTTTTTGGCTTGTACAGATGAGCATAAACCTTGTTTCGAAGAAAGAATAGAAGCGTGGGATTTCGGACCAGTGGTGCCGGATGCATATTATGAGTATAAACAATATGGTAGTGCGGATATTCCCAAAATTACTTCGTGCATTCGTTTTAATCCTAAAAATATATGGGATTCGGAAGTTGTTGACTATAATGATAATATTATATCCCCAAAAGACCGAGAAAATATTAATAAAACAGTTGATAAATTTTCCGATTATACTGCAACAACTTTAGTGACTATCACGCATCATCAAGCTCCCTGGAAAGATGCATATTGTCAAGGACAAAATAATATCATTACACACGAAGCAATAAGAAGGTATTTTATTAATGGCTAAAAACATGGATATACTTCTCAAGACTGATGACCCTAACATAAACACTACGCCTAACAATTCGGACATTTTGTTTTATTCAAAGCGAAAGATAAAATCAATATGTAAAGCTCTTTGTATAAATGCAATAGATTATAGACCAGAAAAAACAATTGCATCCATCAAAGACTATATTGAATCAAAAGATAACAAAGAGCGGATTTTATACTCTGAAATAAGTAGTTTTATTTTCGGCTTAAACGAAAATCAACGAGGTACGTTTGCTAGTAACATAGAAAAATTGCTTTTATATTCTTTGAATGAAAAGAATAACGTTGATGAGGATTGTAATAAAATTGTAATTAAAATTTATGACCATTTTCATTTAGCTTTACATCAAGTAGAAAATGTTAAAAGCATTTTATCTAGTGGTGTTGAAGATGCAAAAGACTCTATAAAAAAAGATGTTAAAGGAATTGAAAAAGAATATATTACGATATTAGGAATTTTTGCATCCGTTGTTTTAACGTTTGTCGGAGGGGTAACTTTCTCATCTTCGGTATTGCAAAACATTGATAGTATAAGCATTTATAGATTGTTAATTGTTATTGATTTGCTGGCTGTAATTCTTTCAAATGTAATATATATACTTGTTAAATTTATTTGCCAAATAAACGATAAGGAAATTAAAATATTTAAGGTGACATTGCTCAATGTGGTTTATGGTTGTATTGCTTTTATTGTAATTGTTGCTTGGATAATTGATGCACATTCACTATCAGAATTTGTTAGACAATTCTTTCCCTGGATATGTTAGTAAAAACAAGTAATTGAAACTAAGATGGCATTATAGAGGAGAATATCCCTGTGCAGTTAGAAGAGGCAAGTGTACTATAACTTGTCTCTTTTTAATTTGCAGTCAACTGCAAAATCTCTTTTAAAGTGAACTCAAGGTTTTAAACTAAAAACCTGAGAAAACCTGACATCCTCGCGCGCGCACGCGCGCGTAAGGAAACTCGCAACAATATACCGTTAAAAAGTTGGTCGTTATTTGGTCGTTGTTTTGGTTGCTTCTTATTTAAATTAGTTTAATTTGGCAAAAAGTGATGTTGAAAAAACGGCTCTATATCAACGCTTATGAGACTTCGTGAAAATTCGTTAAACTTTTTAAATGCGTCTACGAACCAAAAGGTCAGGGGTTCGAATCCCTTGCAGCGCGCCATACCGCAATCCTTTGTATATCAAGGGGTTGCGGCTTTTTTGTTGTTTGATTCCATGAGCTGTAAGGCGGTCGATTTTTGGGTTTTGGTCGTTATTTGGTCATTGTTGCCTTAAAAAAAGAGAAAGAGCGGGCTTTTTGCCCGCTCTATTTTTATGCCTCTTTTGTTTTCTTTGAAAAGATATCCTTAAGCGTTTCTGCTGCCATTTCGTCAGCGGTTTTTATTGCATGAGCGTAAATGTTTCCTGTTGTGCTTACATCCGCATGACCAAGACGAGAAGAAACCGTTTTTATATTGGTTCCGTTGTAAATAAGCAAGGTTGCGTTTGTGTGTCTTAGTCCGTGAACTGTTACTTCCGGTAACTCATGACGATTTATAAAATCATGAAACCATTTTGACACGGTGCAAGGATGTAACGCTTTGCCATCCCATGAAGTAAAAATCTTTTTACTGCCGTTCCATTTGTCACCAAGCTTTAAACGCTGTTGAGCTTGGTGCTTTTTATACTCCTTGAGCTGTTGAAGAGCGGGAGCGGGTACTTTTATTACTCGTCGAGATGATTCGTTCTTTGTTTCATCGTCAAATACGCCCTTGCCCGCTATATAGATGCTTGCTTTGTTTATGTCTATAATCTCATTGTCAAAGTCAACATCTTCCCATGTTAAGCCACAGGCTTCTTCTCTGCGCATTCCTGTATAAAGAATAAGGGTGTAAAGCGTTTTATATAATATTGGCTCATCCTTAAGGCATTCAAGAAGCATAAGAGATTCCTCTTCATTGAGATACTTTGCTTCTTTGCGCTTTGCCTTTGGGGGCTTCACTCTATCGCAAGGATTAGAGGCGATTATTTGCCATTGTACAGCAGTACTGAGAACGCTTGAAATATAACGGTGATGATGTTGTATTGTTTTGCCCGAAAGAGAACGCTCTTCCCCAACAGAAGCAAAAACCTTTTTGATAGGTTCGTCAAGTGCTGAGCAGATAGCTTGAGCACTCTTTTCGCTTATATTGTTACCCTTGACGAGTGAAGTAATTGTCTGTTCGCTTATGCCTGCTTTTTCAGCAAAAGCCTTATAAGTCATTTTTTTGTTTTTGAGTAGGGATTTAAAATCAATTGCACACTTATATCTTATATCGCCACGTATGCCCTTTTCTGCTAAATTGTCATAGAACTCTAAAAGGTGATGAGGCTGCAAACGGTCAAGTCTTATATGTCCTATTGCTGTATTTGTACGCTCTTTTAAAGATTGGTAATGAACTAAGGTGTTCGGTCTGAGCTGTTTTTCTGCATAGTCCTTGAACCATCTATCAACAAAGTCAGCGAATTTTATATTACTGCATATATGTTGCCCGCTCTTTACTCGCTCTTCAAAAAGAGTTGCTTGACGGTTAAGCTCTTTTTCTTCTTGTCTTTTAGTCATACCGGGAGCGGGCTTCCATGTCATAGACTGCATTATCTGTCTGCCGTCTGTTGAATATCCTACAGATACCCTTATGCGGTAGGTGTCGCCGCGTTTAACTATTGTCGCCATTCAGTTCACGCTCCCTTAGTTCAGCTTTCCTCTCCTCTATTTTTTCTCGTAACACTTTCATGCTTTCGTCACAGTTTACCTTTTCATTAATGCAAAAAATATCAATGCACTTTTCAAAGGCTTTAACAGCTTGGTAATATTCGGACATTGCAATTTTAAACTGCTTTTCAGTTTCAACGCAAGCTGATATTTCCTTATGGCTGTGTGAATGCGGGTCTCCCATTTCAAACATGGAAATTAAGCCAATGTCAGCTTTTGGAATAAAATGTAGGGCTGTTTCTGCGCTTTCTGCTGTGAATTTTAAGTTGTGAATATAGTTATAGACATGATGAACACTTTCAAAAAAAGCACTTTCAGAAAAGTCACTACACAAAACAATTTCGTTTATGAAATCAAGGGCAAACCCGGCTGGGGAAGTCCTTTTTATTCTGCCATCAGCGGAGACAAAAGCGGTTGTAGTATTGCCCCAGCTTTTTGACAGAGATAGTTCGTGCAGATTGTTCACAGCATCATCAGAAAGACCTGTATATTTGCATATAGCCGTCACTTCTGGGTCTTTTGTTGTATTTGGGGTCAATCCAAGAAGATAATCTGTCGTAGTATTAAATTGTTCTGCAAGGAACTTAATATCATCCACATTCGGCATTCTTGTATCCGTTTCATAATAGCTGATTATCTGTCGTGATATATGCATTTTCTTTGCTAAATCATTTTGAGTCATCCCCTGTGCTTCGCGAAGCTTCTTTATAATTTGTCCCGTTGTTTCCGTTGCGCTCATTTCAAAACTCCTCTCCTTTGTCGCTGATTTGTTGCATTTATAAAACCAAGCAACAAAACAGTTGACTTGTTGCAGTTGTTGCATTACAATCTAATTGTAACACACAGGTTGCAAAACGTCAACAACAATTAATAATTTTTTAGGAGGCTTTACTATGAACACTAAAAACCAAGACATCAGACAAGCAGCAGAAAGAGCGGGCGTGAAGCTTTGGCAGATAGCAGACAAGCTTGGTATTAATGACGGCAATTTTAGCCGTAAACTTCGCCGCGAGTTCAGCGCAGAAGAAAAAGAGAAGATACTTGCTATCATCAACGAGCTTTCAAAGGGGGCTATTTAATGAACAATATTCCAAGAATGCGAACAATACCGGAATGTGTCGCAATGCTCAAAAAGCTTGACCCAGATACAGCCGTCACCATTACAGCTCTTAGGAGAAAGGTTAAATGCGGTGAGCTTCCCTCTGTTGAAGTTGGAAGCAAACATCTTGTAAATTTTGATATTCTGCTTGAATCCCTTAACATGAGTGTACCCGCTTCTAGTTCCGAAGAAAACAAGATTCGCAGAATTGACGAAAGGAGAGCAATTATATGAGAGATTACAACATGGAAAAGCTTTTTAGTGAAGAGCCATACTGCACAATACTCTCCACTCTAAAAAGTGGTAAAAAGAATGCTATTAAAAAGCGTGAGCTTGTTAGAATAACAGGACTTAACGAGCGGGCTTTCCGTAGGTCTATTGAAACTCTTAGAAGAGCGGGCAAGTGCATTATATCTGATGCAGTCGGCTACTACTACCCCGAAAACAAGCGAGAAATTGAGCGATATATAAGACGAGTTGAAAGAACCGCCAAAAGCCATTTTTATACGCTTAGAGCCGCTAAAAACGAACTGAACAAGTTTGAGGAGTGAGAAAGATAATGCACACCGAATATAAACAAACGACGTTACAGGGGTGATAAAGTGGCAGAACGCCGAATGTTCGCAAAGACAATAATTGATAGTGATGCGTTTCTTGATATGCCGCTCTCAGCACAAGCCTTGTATTTCCACTTTTCGATGCGAGCTGATGATGACGGATTTATCAATAATCCGAAAAAAATACAGCGCATGGTCGGAGCGAGTGATGATGACTGTAAATTGTTGATTATGAAACGCTTTATAATCCTTTTTGACAGCGGAGTTATTGTTATAAAGCATTGGAAAATACACAACTACATACAAAAAGACCGCTATCAACCTACGATATATCAAAAAGAAAAAAACGAGCTTATAGTCAAAGAAAACAAGGCATATACAGAGTGTATCCAAGATGTATACAGTTTGGATACACAGGATAGGTTAGGTAAGGATAGGTTAGGTAATAAAGAGATAGAGTGCGAAAAAACGCCGTCCGAGACGGCTACCGCATTTCCATATGACGATTATCGCACGGCTTTTGTTGAATGTTGCCCTTCGTTGCCAAAGCCTCAGAATGTTGAGCTTTGGACGAATTCAAGAAAGAAGTCCCTGAGAGCCAAAAGAATGTCGGTTGAAGAATTTCGTGATGTCTGCAAAAAAATAGAACGAAGCGATTTCTTAACAGGACATGACGGCAAATGGAACGGCTGCTCACTTGATTGGATTTTGAAGCCTGCTAATTGGCAGAAGATTATTGAGGGCAATTACGATAACCATAGCAAGCCTACAGCTGATGTTAAACCGTCTGTGCCTTCATCCTATGACCTATATGAGTATCAGAAAAACGCTATGTCAAAACCGCTTGTGTACGGTTCAGAATTAAAACACCATCAAAATAAAACAACATACCAAAACGGCGTTTAGTGTTAAGCAAACGCAAACTATCACTGACAGCAAATAAGCTAAAGTTATTTAACGCTTTTCGGTGTTAATAGCAAGCTGAGCGGGTGAAAGGTTTGTGACACGTAACACTACGCTACAGGGACTTTCAGGGTTGTCTCTTTCAGCTCTTCATAGGGCAAGGGGAGAGTTAGCAAGGAAAGGCTATATTAAATATCGACAAGGCGCAGGAAACCAAGCAGGACGGTATTTGATTGTCGATTTTGAAACACAAAGTGATATACAATCCGACACGCAAATGATACACAAATTGACACACAATCCGACACGCAATCCGACAACATTAAATAAACTAAACCAAACTAAACTAATAGAAGATACTAACGTATCTTCTTGCGCCGAGCTAACAAATTTGCTGTAAATGCGCACGACGGTAATAAATGCAAATAAAAAAACAGCCGCCTAAAGGCAGCCGCTTCTGTGTAAATGGATTTACTTGTCAAAATCATTTTACATAACGGGAGCGGGTTTGTCAATGACTAATGAGGAATTAGCTGTTCTTATCAAAAACGGTCACAAGGAATATTATTCTCAGTTGTGGGAAAACGTTTACAAGCTGTTCGTTTTAAAAGCTCATCGATTCTATAACTCAAATAAGCAGCGGTGTATAAAGTACGGCTTTGAAGAAAGTGACTTGATACAAAGTTGCTTTTATGCTCTTGTTCTTGCTGTAGAAGCGTATTCTCCCGATAGTGGCTTTGCTTTAACCACATACACCAATTACCATATCGGTAATATTTTCGGGGATATGGTGAACCTGCGAGGAAAAAAGCGATTTGACGAAAACAACTGTACAAGCTTAAATCTTCCTGTGGGTGAAGAAGAGATTGAACTTGGCGAGCTTATACCGGATGAATCTGCACAAGAAGAACTTGAGCGGGTAGACTATAACATGACACTTTATCAGCTTAGAGCGGTCTTAGACAGTATTACAAGCGAACTGCCACCCATTGAGGCGCAAGTTATCGATGAACGGTTTTATCAACAAAAGACTTGGAAAGCTATCGGAGAAAGCCTGAACACAACACCGGACACAGCAAGGGCAACGGAGTTCAGAGCATTAAATCACATAAGACACTCTAAGAGGCGAAAAGAGCTTGAGCCTTTCCGTGATGAATTAATTGGCTGCCTTGCATATCGTAATACCGGATTGACATCTTTCAAGCAGAAGAACGGCAGCAGCGTTGAACTCACATTTGAGAAAGCAGAGAGAGCAAAACGGAACGGTTAACGGTAGGTCTACCCGGTAGGGGGATAGAAAAAAGTTTGAAACTTTAAAAAAACACCGACACGCTCTCCTTTTCGTAGAAAAATCCCCATTTATATTTTTTTGCAAAAAAGGAGGTCTAAAATGTCAAGAATGTTGATGCGCTTATACTTTCGTCTCAAAGCACCGCATAAAACAACGTTAAAAAACCGCAAAAAACTCAAAATTTTTGCATCTTTTTGTTGGGAAACAACGCTGACATCTCATTTCAACCTTATTTTCTTGAGCTACGCCCACATTTTGAGAATTCAAAAGCTTCGTTAATATAATTTCATACCTAAAAGGCAAAATCGATTTTAGAGGGCATAGAGGCAATATTTTAAGCAGAAGGCATTTGCCGAAATATAATTGTAAAAATTTTAGATTTGTCATATAATCGAATAAAAAGGATGATTTGTATGTGCAAACACAATGAACGGCTAACTGTCCCGGAGGCTGCAGATATGCTTTGTATCGGTCAAGAACAGTTGCGTGCATGGCTTCGCTGTAAAAACCCACCGCCATTCGGCGTTTATCTTAGAGGTGAAGGAAAAAAGCAAGGGCGATATCTTATATTTCGAAGTCGGCTAATTGCATATTTGAATGCTCAAGATTTAATATATGGAAATTACATATGCGATGAAAAGGATTGCGAAAAGTAACATTAAGTTTGCAATGCTAAATTTTTATATTTGTGCCATTTTGTGCCATTCAATAAAGCCCATATCAGCAGAAATCACAACGCTTTTGCACCTTTTTCCACATTGGCACAGCAAAAAAGAAATAACCGCTCAGTCCCTGCAAAAGACGGCGGTTAAATACTAACATTTTTAATTGTAAATAATATCTAATATTTTCTTCAAGAGCGGGTTTCGTCAACGATTATGATGAAGCCCGCTCAGTTTAAATCAGTTTAATTTCTCACGCGCGCGACATATTATAGCAATCGTGCAAAATAAACTTTGATAAATGTAATATAAAAAACTAGGGAGATGCCAGCAGCACCCCCCGTACAAAAACTTAAAGTTTTTTGATGTCATCGGTATTATATGTTGTTTCAATTAAAAAGTCAACAACTTTTTTAAAAAATTTATAGGAAGATTTTATTATATCTTGATTTTGAAAATACTCTTTGTGTCTTATCATTCGGTCATTAACCAAATCAGACAATTCAAAAAGTCTATGTTTCTTTACAGGTTCAAACACCACTTTGCTATACAAATAAACAAGAGCGGTAAGTTCATATACGGCTCTTGCAGATAAAGAGCTTTTTCGTTCAGATTTACTTATTGTAGGAATTGATGCTATAAACTGACTAATTTTTTTAGTCGGTTTTGTTCCGCCTTTTCGTAAATCGTGTATCAAACAATTATTATGTGCACAGGCATTGCGAAGACTTTTTACAGAATTCAACACACCATTATAGTTTTCATTTTTCGGATATATTTCGTAGTAGGCGGAATAAAACTTTGTAAAATCACCAAAAGATATAATCTCCATAAAAGCCCATACTGGACAGTTTATTTTGACTTTATCAATAACCGTTTTTCCGTTTTCGTCTTCGCTAGTTTCAAAATCAAAAAACTTTTTAATTAAATCTCCAACATAGGAAGAACGCGACTTATAATAAATATCCGTCAATATATGTTCATTTTTGAGTAAAAAGTTCTCAACAATTAAATATCCATCTTCTTTTTCGTTTACCGTTATATCGGATAGTAAGCTGACTTTTAAGCTATGCTCAATATCCAAACACATTTTTATGACAAAAAAGCGAAGGTGCATATCTATTGTTGCAAGTTCAGATAAATATGAAAAATCTAAATCAATATATTTATCCTTATTTTCACCCTCAAGATACTTTTCATAATTCTTGCGATATGAGGCAGTACGAAAATAATTATTGTGTACTCTTAAATACTCAGCTATTTCGTCCTCACTATTCAATTCGCAACGAATGTTTTTCTCCTTCATCTTTTCAATAAGTTGCTCAGGAGTACGTTTTGGAGCTTTTAGGGGCATATATTCATCTTCCTTCATAAGTCTCGATATGTTTTGCTGTATCAGTCTTTATTAGGGGCACACTCAATATATTCGTTACCATCCAAACGTTTAAAGGTTAGTTTTACGTTCAAAACGGTACCAAATGTGCACAGCTCTTCCACAAAAAAGTTATCCCGCACCATTATTTATATAATCTATAAGGTCTACTTTCTTTATTCGCCAGACTCTACCCACTTTAAAGCCTTTTATATCGCCGGCATTCAAATGTCTTACAATACAATTATCTGAAACTTTTAAATAGTGTGCCGCTTCTTGTGGAGTCATAATATCTCCAAAATTATCAAGGCTCACCGGACTAAATCTACGCATATAGCTTCTTACAGCCATAAGAAATCACCCTCCTTATTCTTTCTCCTCTACATACTCCATAATATCGCCTGGCTGACAGTTTAAGAGCCTGCAAAGCGTTGCGATATTTTCCCATGAGACAGGTTCGGAATTCCTTAGCTTCTGAACAGTTGCTTCGCCGAGCAGTTTTTCTTTGCGAATTCGGTAAGTTGAATATCCTGCGTCTTTAAGCGCAGCGAGTACATCAATTTTATAAACAATTGGCATCTTATAACCTCTTTTCACTTTGTCCGGGAGCGGTTATTAAAAAGTCTGCTCTCCCAGCATAATCATTATAACATACATATGCACCAATTTCAAGTGTACAGAATGCACAAACAATACACTTGAAGCTTGTGTATAATGCATATTGAAATACACTAAAAACAAGTGTATAATATAGTCACAAGGTTAAGGGAAGGCAGACGAAATAAAGCGAAAGCCTAATCAAGAATGTCACATAAGAGCGGGAACGGATAAGAAACGCTAAGCAGCAAGATAAACTTAAAGCCGCCCGCCTCTTAACAAAACGGACAACGTGGCGACCCGCTCTCCGCTCAATCCGAAATGACGGAAGCCGCAGGAAGCGCAAGCCAAACCGTCCGCAAAATAAAAAGGAGAGGATGTTATGAACACACAAGAAGCCACGCAAAAAATTAGACAGCTCAAAGAACTACAAGCCCTCATTGACGAGGCAGAACAGGAAGCGGAGCGGATAAAGAATGAGCTCAAAGCGTATATGACCGCACAGGGAACCCAAGAGATGAACATTGATATTTACAAGCTCCGATATAAGACGGTTAAAGGTTCTCACTTTGATACCGCCGCATTCAGAAAAACACACGAAGAACTGTATACACAATATTGCAAGCCGACCATATCAATGCGCTTTTGTGTAATGTAAAGGAGTGATTAACACGACACCATTAAAAGCTATCAGAGCAAAATGTCTTGAGTGCTGTTGTGACAGCAAATCAGCAGTAAGGGAGTGTGCCATTGAAAATTGCGCTCTATACCCTTACAGAATGGGTCACAGACCAAAGGGGTATAATAACCCGCTTAAGGTTGAAGCTCAAAAAAGCTTAGATAGCCCCATGTTTTTAGAAAAATAAACGCCCCTATCCGACACGCCGACCAAAGCAAAACGGATAAGAGCAATCGCCGCAAAAGAGCGGGTGAGAACATTATAACTTGCCCGCTCTCAATAATCAATAGGAAAAAGGAGTTTAAAAATGAGCGACAAGGCAGTCTTGCAAGTTCCACCGGAAGAGAAAGGCAGAAAAGAAGCTGTAAGAACTTTTCGTGATTTATTTGATATAGCTAGTGTTACCGTTGAGAGGATAGAGGATTTGTTATGTGTTTTCTACGATTTTGAAGATGATTTTTTTGGCAAAGAT
>JAZNWW010000049.1:0-42111 GCA_045593535.1 Acutalibacteraceae bacterium | reverse complement strand
TAAAATCCCTCGGTAGCAATATCGTACCGGTTCAAGTCCGGTCATCGGCACCATGCCTAATGTTCATAACGGACTTGACCGTTATGAACATTCTTTTTTATGCACATTAGTGTTTGGAGCAGGTTTTACCTGCTCTTTTTTGTTATGCCGGCAAAGCTTTCGGTATATACGAAACTGCTACACCTTGCCGTGTATCCTTGGTTATTGGCCTTGAGAAGGCGCTTTCGGGGATTTCGATGTAGCCTACAAATCGGTAGAATATCACAATTCGTTGGGTTTTGTATTTCCCTTCGCCTTCGGTTTCGTGAACTTCAATATGGTCAATAAGTTCACGAATCAGCGGTGCCGTTATGGTTTTCATCTCCATAAACTTTCGAATTGCCGATAAAAACATTTCTTTGTGGAAAACCTTCTTGCTGAGCTCATCGATCCGCATTTTATATTTTAAGATTTTCTTTTTGAGTTCTTCTTTTTCGTTTTCGTATTTGTGAGAAAGTTCCATAAAGAATGAATCTGTGACTTTGCCTGACACATTGTCCTCATATAACCGTTCATAAAGCTCGTCAATTTTCTTAATTCTCGCTTGGCTTTGTTCAATGGTGGACTTAGTGTGTTTTTGCTCGGTCAACATATCCTTGTTTGTTTTATCTGCGAGCAACTGAGCAAAACCCTCCTGGTCGTATCTTAGAAAATCCGCAAGTCGTTGTAACTCATACGTTACGACCTCTTCAATCGCATCCGCTCTGACGTAATGCCTTGTTTGGCAAGTGCCCCTGTAATCTTTAACGTAATTGGAACAACTGAAATAATGAATATCTTTGTTGTTGGTATTGGTATGAAACCACAGCTTGTGTTTGCAGTCGGCACAGTAGAGTAAGTCGGTAAACATATTTTTAGTGATGTTTTTGTTTTTCGGTGCTCTACGCTTTGTGGTTTTAATATACTTTTGCACCTGTTCAAAGGTTTCTCGGTCGATAATAGGTTCGTGCACATCCTTAAATATCATCCAATCTTCTTGAGGTTTAGGAAGTCGCTTTTTGTTTTTAAAGGATTTAGAATAAGTTTTGAAATTGATAACGTCACCGCAGTATTCTTGTTGGGATAATATCCTTGCAACTGAACTTTTAGGCCATTTGTAAGGATTTGGTTGCTTTATCTTGCCACCTCTCGGTAGCCCTTTGGATTGCCAATAAGCCATTGGAATTAACACCTGCCTTTCTTGTAAGATTCTTGCAATAGTTTCATTGCCTTTGCCCTCTAAACACATCTTGAAAACATCACGAACCACCGCTGCGGCTTCGGGATCAATAATCCATTTCTTTTTGTTTTCGGGAGATTTTATATACCCATAAGGTGGTTGAGATAATGGTTCGCCGACACTTCCTCTTGTTCTGTGTGCCGAGCGTACCTTTCGGCTAATGTCTTTGGCATAGAGTTCGTTAATAACGTTTCGGATGGGAGTAAAGTGTAGGTGCAAATTTCTGCACCTCCACTAGTTTAATTATTGCTTATTACGTTTTTCTTTAAGTGTTTTTAAAATATCGTTGATATTGGATTCTTTTGCAACATTTGGGTAATCCTTTTCAAAACCTACTAAAATATCTTTGGATTCAATTTCCTCGTTTTTAACTGATTTATAAACATTTTCAAAATCGCCGTTTTTAAAGGCATCTTCGATAAAGGATTTTGAATCTTCAGGGAAGTTATCCCAACCGCCATAAAGTTTTTGGGCGGCTACGTTGATTTTTTCAAGCGTTATGGGTGTGTTTTTCTTTTCGTGTTCTGCCAAAATGCCAATAACATCCGAAAGGTCATTCTTATATTTTCTTCCGGCACGAAGCTTCATCGCAATTAAATATTCTGATGATATTACTCGTACCGAGAGCACACCATAGAAATCTTTATAGTGGACAGAAACCTCATCCAATTTCGGGGAATATGAGCCGGTATGGGTAAAGTCAGCATTTAACCAACCGTTAGAAAGACCAAATTTATCGCCTACGTGATTTATTGCATCTTTCATAGAAGAAGCGGCATGGATTACCGCATCAATATCTGTGGTCATATCACGGAATCCGTAATTTGTCAAAACTGCGGCACCGCCAACGAGAACTATCTCTGCTGGCATAGATTTGCCGTTAATCCTTCTGAATTCTTTTGCCAATTCCTTGAGATAAGTATCAAGATTTTCTTTCGTAAAACTATTAGATGACATTTCGCACTTCACTTTCTACGATATTAAATCGCATAAATTCAGGAATAGATTCCTTAATAGAACGATGTTTTAATTCATCACTTTTTGCAACTTTCGATGCAACAAGTACACTTGCAGGGAAAAGCACATTTTTTAATTTTAGTGTACGCATATCATCATACTGCGTGCATAGCGGAATATTGTTTTCTCTGCTAATATAATCTAACATCGCAAGAAGATATAGACTTTCAGGAAACCATTTCCTTTTATAATATTTGCGTATATGATCCTCTTCTAAAAGGTCGATAACAAATTCAATATCGCCAAGTTCTTTCAACTTATGACAAGTATTGCTTTTAAATAATTCAAAATCACTACGTTTATCAAAGTACGGTTCTATAAGGCTTTCCATTGAAACACCGAGCACCTTAGAGATGCGATAGATAGTTTCGGCAGAACATTTTTCAATTTGCGCCTTTCCACTGCATATATCATTAATAGTTGTATAAGCTATGCCGCTATCTTTTGATAAACGATATTGTGTAATTTTCTTGTTTTTCATTAGTTCGTTTATTATCACGATGTTTCACCTCCTGTTACTAATATTATATCGGTCAACCGATATAATGTCAATAGCGTTTACGATTATTTTTATTTTATGATGTTTATAAAAATAAATACGATATAAAACTTCGGCTAAAATATGATTGCATACAATTTTAGCCGAAGTGTATTTTTATTTAGTTCTGTTGGTGTTTTTTTACCTTTGATTGACATAAAGAAAGTGATTATATCATTATAAATTGCTCTAACAGAGGATTTAAGCGCTTCTTTGAGAAATAGTTCAGCTTATATGCAAATCAATTCCTTATAAATAATTTCATTAACTCGCTCACGTATGTTGTTTATTTTGCAAACCCAGTCCATTTGATTATCTGCTTTGAGTTGTTCGCTGATGCCTTCAGCGTTTTTGTACTGCAAAAGAAGTATTGTATTATAAACATGTAGATATATTGAGAAAGAGGTTACTATACTATCAAAGTCAATATAAATTGCAGGATACATATATTGAAGATTTAGAACAAACTGTTTGGTTGAAAATATATTCAGGATTTAAAAATTATAATAGTAAATACAGATTTTGAGTTGGATGCGACAACTTTTACGTGCTGAATTACAAAGACTATACAAGCACGGAAAGCGATATGTAATTTCAGATGAATCTGTCAGACTGCTAATGGACAAAAAACACACTGTTATTAAGAAAAATATTGATAACTGGGTTGATGATGAAAATGTTAAATTTTTATTATCATCATTAAATAACAGAGACCGAGAAATATTAATACGGTATTTGCTCAATGGAGAAACACAGGTTCAAATATCAGAAGATTTTTTTTGGGGGGGTAACAAAATCCAGGATTAATCAAATTTATTTACAAGTGTCAAAAAAGGTAAGTATGCGTATCAAAAAAATAACTAAAATTTTATAAAATATATTCGACCAAAGATAACATTTTTTAAGTAATTGATATTGTATAATTAATTGTTGAAATATTTTTAAAAAAATTGTATAATTATGGAGGAGTTTATGGAAGGAGCTAAAATAGTGAAAGAGGTTCAGTTAAAAAATTTTAGAAGTTTAAAAGATACAGAATTACAGACTTTATCACCGATAACCTTATTAGTAGGAGAGAATAGTTCGGGTAAAAGTTCTTTCTTAAGAGCATTTCCTTTGTTAAAACAATCGATCAAAAAAAGAACATCAGGTCCAATACTTTGGTCGGGAGATGTGGATGATTATGTGGATTTTGGTAGTTTTGAAGAAACAGTAACAAATGATAATTCAGATCAGATAAAATTTAGATTTAAGTTTGATTTGGATAGTCTAAGTCGATATCATAAGTTTTTACTTTTAGACGACGATAGTGAAAACAATATCGAAAATATAGATTTTGAAATAACAATTACTACATTAAAATCTAAAGATTATGTTGCCTTTTTCTCTTTGACTATTAATTCTTTTTCTGTTAGTTTTGATATATTAAATGGTAATATAAAGTTTGATGAAAATTTTGAATATACAGCCAACAAAAATCTTAATCGAGATAATTTTAATCATAAAATTGAAATGTCACTACCGCGATTTGTTTCACAAAAATGCCATGCGTTTAGTTTTGATTTACCTAATATTGATGATTTATGGAATGAGTTATCTGATAGATTGTCAGAAAGCGTTAACATTGCTGATATGGATTTTTATTTATTTCGAAATGTTATTGGAACTATGGGTCGAATGTTATTGCGCAATAAGAAAATAGAAAATTTAAATGAGAATATAGATAATAAAAGATATATGTCTTTTAAAGATGATTTTTTAATGTATTATAATGGTCTATTAGGTTTAGTGAAAGAAGATATACGTTTAAAAAATATAATTAAATTGTGTTACGTATATTTGATTTTTCCTGAAATTGATGATTATATTTTAAATTATTTTCGAAATGTTCATTATATTGCACCCTTGCGTGCTACAGCTGAAAGATATTATAGATTACGTAATTTAGCAGTGGATGAGGTTGATTATCAAGGAAAAAATTTAGCGATATTCATTAATAGTTTGTCGCAGAAACAAATAAAAGATTTTAATACTTGGACAAGTAATCATTTTGGATTTTCGGTAAGCACTGGAAAAAGTGGTGGTCATCTTTCATTACTTATTAAATTGAATAATTCAGATAAGCTGATAAATTTGTCTGATACCGGATTTGGTTATAGTCAAGTTTTACCAATTATAACTCAGTTATGGGAATTGTCTACGCGTCATTATAAAAGTTTGAAAACTTATTATTATGATTCTAGTCTATTATTGCCATTAGTAGTGGCAATTGAACAACCAGAATTGCATTTACATCCTGCAGTTCAAGCTAAACTTGCAAAAGCATTTATTGCATGCATTGATCTTGCTAGAAAAAACGGATATCAATTACAGTTATTATTAGAGACGCATAGCGAAACTATAGTTAATTATCTAGGTAAAGCAGTCGCAATGAAAAAGTTAAATCCAGAAGATGTTTCTATTATATTATTTGAGAAAAATCAGCAAACAGGAGTGACTACTGTAAGAAATAGCAGTTATGACAATGAGGGATATTTAGAAAATTGGCCGTACGGTTTCTTTAATACGGAGGATTGATTTAGTGGTTATTTATTTAGATAAATCAATCGGCGAACATCTTGAAAAATTTGGGTTTGATGAAAATGAAAGCAGATTATTCGTAGAGTTAGCTACAGCTCATCAAAGGGGTAATTGTTTACTTACCGGAGATTTAAATAGTTTGGAAATTCTTACTAATAATTTAGGAGGTTTTCCATCTGATATATATCGTAAAGTCCATGAACATTTCCCGGAAATGCGTTCAATTATTAATGAAGTAGAATTTTTATTTGTAATATCATATTTAGCTATTCCTACACTACCTGATTTTATTGTTAAAAAGTCGAAGATACTAAAAGTGTCAGATGCCATAAATTTTAAAATAAATGATAAATGTACTTTTTTGTGTGAAAATTTAAATGACAATAAATTTTATAGATTGATGGCTGAGAAATATTTTAATTCAAGGAAAGTAAAAGGTGTTGAATTGGCTTTTCATGATGAGATGGGCGGCGGTAATACAATAAATACTGTCTTTGAAAAATGTGTTTTAAAGGACGAAGCATTTACATTTTGCATAGTGGATAACGATATTAAATACGGAAAAACAAAATCGTTTCCAAATGAACCTGCCATTGGAGATACCTCAAATTTATTATCAAAGACTTTTAAAGAATTGAAAAATATTAATAAATTACCAACATATGAACTATTTTGCCTTCCTATCCATGAAATAGAAAATCTAATCCCGTTATCGATAATTACTGAAATATTAGATCCTAAAGTTTTAGAAATGAAAATAGGTGTTGATTTTTTGAAACAATTACTGGATTCTGGGATGGGACAAGTTATATTGATATATGATTTTAAGAATGGAATAAAACAATTAAAAGAAGGGCCTCATAAAACATATTGGACAGAAGTTGCTTACAAAATAGGGGACGATACTTTTCCGAAAATTAACTCAAAATTATTAAAGCACACATTAGATTATTTTGATGATTTGTTAAAACAAGATAAAGATTATATGTCATCAATTGTGCTTGATGAATACTTAATAGAATTGTGGGAAAACATAGGATTGAAAGTTTTTTCTTGGGGTTGTGCTAATACTCCCATTCGAGCATAAAATGTAAACATATTTTCTCAAATCAACTGTTTCTATGTAGGAGTTCAAGTCCTTATAATGAATTTTTTAATGGCATCTAAATTGTTCACCCATTACAAACAGTATAAATCCGAACCTTCTCATAGTTGGAGATGGGTTCGGATTTATTGTTTGAGAAGTATCCTAATTTTAATAGTAAACTTAAATAGCATAAAGGGACTGCCCTACTTTTTGTGAGACAGCCTCTTCGTTTTAGATATTAATAATTAATCTAAATGAACCTTTTGCGTCGATATTTGACCTACTGTTATGCTCATCTCATTAGTTTTATTATTCTTTTTAAATGTACAGTCTATTTTTTGCTCAAATTGGATGCCAAGTGTGTTTTTATATGATAAAACTATGGTTATTATTTTATCATCAAAGTTGTCACCAAACAATTCTTTTATGTCATACTCTATGCAAAATGAACTATCTTGATTAATGGCAAATTCGATTAAAGAATTTATATCTGTTCCTAGTATTTCATAGTTCGTATCCAATGCCAATCCATCACCTATATTTTTCAAGCAGATTGAACACATTATAGCCTTAGAATTATATTGATTTATAACATATTTATTGGACCACATGTTACCGATTTGAGAAAAAATATAGGATTTACCACCTACATAACGACACACTGTTTCTATCATAAAAAAAGGAACTTTTGTTTGAGCCTTTGCAAAACCAAGTTGCTTGTTAATGTCTTTTCTGCTGAAATAAACTGTAATAATTAACACCACAATTGCTATTATGCTACCAAGTAATTCTGCATAATATGCCAAAACTTCAGATGCTCCCCAAACCGTTTGATAACCTATGTCCAATTTATACAACTCATTAATAGCTATAGGGATCAAAAATACAAACAATATTGCCGCTAGTACAACGCATATAATATGTTTATTTTTCAACTTTCTCGCTCTTTTTATTTATGTCATATAATATACTTAAAAATCTTTTTTTATTTCCATCTGATATCACAGAATGTGACACATTTGGCAGAATTTCAATTAATTTCTTGCTTAAATCCGGAGCTATCTTTGTTATATCTTTAATTCCAGACAAAACATCAACTGAAGCATCTCTATCCCTTAAAGTCAAAAGAGAATCAATAATAGCAAATATAAATAAGGTAGAATACTCCTCATTATTTCCTATGCACCTAAATGTGTCTGGAACGTTATTAAAACTTAACAGATGCAATAATCGTTTGAATTTTATAGTATCTTTGATTATATCTGCATTTATTGATTTAATCATAGATATTATCGGAGTTATATAATACCTCCCAGCTCTACTATTTACAGCAGTCGTAGTTAAATAATCAGAGAAAATATACTCTAAGTTTGCTAAATCAACTAAATCATATGAAATATCAAACATTGATGTATATGAAGATGCTTCTCCGTTATTGTATTTTTTTTGAAAAATAGATTCACATATTTTATTCTTTTCACTTGTTTGGTTTATATCCTCAACGACACGTTCAGATAAACTAATGCCAATCCCTGTAAATTGGCATTGCCTCTTATAAACACGTATTGCATCTGGTGAAGTAAATATCATTGATGAAAATTTATTTTTAATTCGAGAAATATTATCTGTACCTAATGTACCTTTTTCAACAGCTGCCGCAAAATAATGATGATTGTTCATAAGACTTTCTCTAAAGTATTTGAAAAAATCCAACAAATCTGATATGGTTTGCATTTCAATGTATGCATTGTCACTATATGCAAAAATCTTGCAATCACATATATTTATCATTTGTTTTAAAGTTCTGTTAAAATTTTCAATTGAGTTTATATAATTTTCATTATTTAACATTGCAGAATATTGAGTCCCTACCATATCTAAAAAAGCTATATACGACATAATCATTCCTCCTTAAAATTATTATATTTAATAATAAACGGAATTATCGAAAAATCTTTTTCAACATATAAATGTAGTTTATTCCAATATACAATATTCCATGCACCTTGATGAACATCACCACTGATTAATGGCTCAAATTCTAAATATTGTTTTTTATTTGGTGGGTTATGTTCCAACACTACAACAGCATATCTATTTTCTGTTCCAAAAGGTTTCTCTGTATCATACAAGATTTTTTTATTCTTTATATTATTCATTATCTTATTAATTTTATTTTCAAAAGAATTTTTACCTATTTGTCCAAGATACTTGTTCCTATGAAGTATAGAAGCTAAAGGGTTGTCTACTTCTTCATTTAGATATAATAACTTATTGTGTTTATTAAAATACCATTCTTGAAAAAGTTTCCATAATATGCAAAAGTCATTAAAATATGCAAGTTTATTATTGTCGTTGTATTCACCATTTGTGAAAAAATCTAATGGAGCAATTGTAAATATTGAAAAAAACGATATATATGGAGTATTATCGTCTAATTTATTTACAACAAATTGAATAAGTTCCTGAGCTACTTCCGATAAATTTCCCCATTTTTTCTCTTCAGTTATTTCACGAATAAAATCCACTTTTTCTTTTGAAATTCTCTGTTTTTCATCATGAAATGCAGCCGACTCACTGACGCTTAAATAGTGACATAAGCATGCATCCACAAGCAAAGATTCAAAGTATAAAAGAGCTGTTTTTTCAGAATTACATGGTTGATAAAAACTTGGACGTTTTCTATGTGGCCTTGTAACATTGAAATTTGGCAAACTTTCTTCAAAGTCAACAATCATCGTGTGAGTTGTTGATATCATATCCAAATCTTCAATATCTTCTTTCGGTCCCGGATAAATAATAATCCTTATATCCTTATATTTTTTTGCATCAAGAATACTTAGAATACGATTTGATTTTTGATTTTCAGGGGAAAACAATGAGCTATATTTATCCAAATCATTACAAGTGTTATATATATATGCACCAAGCTTTTTATTAAAACTTTCACAATATGACGGAATTTCGTTAACATTAGGAAAAGCTTGGCTAGCTGTCAAACTATTATTTAAAGTTGAATAAGTTAATATAGCTTCCTTTTCTGAATACGATTGTGTTTTAGGAATGACAGATACATTTAATACAACTCTTTTTTGCGACATAGTATTCACCCCTGATTAATTAATAAGAGCATCCACGCATAAAGCGAGATGCTCAATATTGGAACTCTCGCTCCATACATATTTTTATTTATTATATCATATTTTCTTTAAACTGTAAATATTTGGAGAAAATACAATATGTGTAGATTTTTTTATTATAATGTCAGAAACAAGGTGTTGTGAGCATTTTTTATTATGTGAACTTTTCGTCGTAAGAAAAATCAATTTAATGATTATAATGATTAAATTGACCATGTTGATATAAATTTGGCTAGTATAAAAGAGCAAATGGTAGCAGATATCGTTATTGGGCCAAAATCATTTGCCGACGATAAAGATTTGCGACTTTTCTTATGTCTAACGGTTATGATTTATCCGAAATAAGTATTAGAAAATCGAAAGCTACGTATCAATAATAAAGGCAGAGAGTAAAAACTCCCTGCCATTACTTGCGTTTTATTGGCTTCTTGTGGTGTTTTTTGTTCCTTACCTGACTTGTACTGTGTTCTCGGAGTTCATTGCCTTCTTCTTTGGAAAAAACTCTTGAATATCGGGCATGAAACATTTTATTATTGCTTCTAATTCATAATCCGGAATATCCTATCCACCTTTTTTCATAAGGCATCACGGAACGCATGGAACTATGACGGTATCACTACTTTACATTTTTAACGGCATTTCATTGCTGTCGTTATTGTTTTGTTATTTCTTTGTGGACATTTGCGTTCATAGTAAAATTTTTGTTTGTTTTTATCATTATTGTCCGTTTACATATCATCCTATAAGATATGAATCTCTGATGCAATTTAGTGATAAGTCTTTCTGATTTTTCATAGTATTTTCTTTCCTCGTTTGTATATACACTTTTTGCTGTATATACATTGTAATTATAAAACGAATGTGCCGATTTGATACGGTGTGAATATATGTGTGATTGTCGGTTTTTAAAGTATGATTTCTCAAATCCGTTAAGAACAACCGCACCAAACGAAAATCCGTTCTCGCAAGAGGACGGATTTTTGTTTGTATTATTCACTATTCATTTTTCATCATTCATTATTCATTAACAGGGAACGGATTTTCGAATGAATAATGAAAAATGAAGTCGCTTACGCTGATGAATAATGAATAATTTTGACTTGATTTATAGTTTGTGCTATAATGTTGTAAAGGATGTGGTCAGGTGAAAGAAAATATCTTAGTTGATAAATCAATCACTTTTGCAGCAAGAATTGTTAAATTGCATGATTTTCTAATAAAAAATAAAAGAGGATTAACAATAGCGAAGCAAGTGATTCGTAGCGGAACAAGCATCGGTGCAAACATAAATGAAGCGAATTACGGTCAAAGTCCAGCTGATTTTATTTCTAAAATGCATATTGCATTAAAAGAAACTGCCGAAACAGAATATTGGATTAAATTACTTTATATGTCGGAATATATTGATGACAAAATGAGTAGTTCACTACTTGATGATTGTTTAGAAATAAAGCGAATTTTGGTTGCATCCATAAATACTGCAAAGGAGAATAACAAATAATGTTTGAGTTCAAATTTGCTGATAAATTGCAAATAGAACAGTTGCTTCCCGATTTGTTTCAAATTTTACATTCGAATATGAGCATAATTGCTCCAACCGACAATTCTTATGATGAGGATTATGAAATTTGGAGGTTGTATTTAATTCCGGCTATGCAAAAAGAACAACGGCAAATTGTTTTGATGTTTGCTGAAAGCAAACTTGTTGGTTATTTTCAGTATTATATCAATGTTGATATAAATTCGTTAATGATGGAAGAAATACAAATAGCAAAAGAGTTTCAAGGAACAGGAATATTTTCTGCACTTTATAAGTGGTTGATTGAACAACTTCCAAAAGATGTCGAGAGCGTTGAAGCTTATGCAAATAAAAAGAATCTAAAATCGCAAAGTATTTTAAAACATTTTGGACTAGTTGAGTCTGGAGAAAATAAAAACGGTAACTCCTTTCATTTCAAAGGAGCATATGTTAATTTGTTGAATAAATATAGTTAAATTTTAAAGAAATCTTTAGTTTTCAGGTACATTTTATTCGTGTCATTAAGTTCAAAACACCCAAACGAAAATCCGTTCTCGCAAGAGGACGGATTTTTGTTTGTATTATTCACTATTCATTTTTCATCATTCATTATTCATTAAGAGTGAACGGATTTTCAAATGAATAATGAAAAATGAAGTCGCTTCGCTGATGAATAATGAATAATTATTGCGGCTTCGCCGCTTTTATTGTATAATACACATAGGCGATGATATGAAAAGATTTGTTTCAATATTTGTTGTTTTTATCCTGTTGTTTTCTCTTACTGCTTGCTCTGACACAACTGTCAAGGGCAGTGTTGTTCGTGAATCCACTTATGGCAACGCAGAACTTGATATTATGCCACAGAAACTCTTGGAAAAAGTAAATGTTGGAGATATTGTTGTGGTAACAATTGGCGATTTTAGTGAGGAAATGTCTTTTGTAGATAAACTAATTGAGGAAGATGGAAAATCACAGTTGTTTTTTGATAAAGAAGATTGGAATATAAATGTCTGTATTTATAATCAACGCTTTTGTGAGAGATATAACATTGAATGCGGCGATAAAGTAACAATAAAGAAAAAATAAACAAAGAAAATCAAGTTTTCAGACCGGTTATGTTTTGAGTGTTATCACCTGAAAAAAATTGACTATATCCAACAGATAAGTCTTGATTTAGGAAGGCTTTTTTGATATACTGTTTAGAAGGCAACAAGGGTGTAAAGTTTCATATTCACTATGTTTTTATGACCCCTACAAATATTTTGAAATTAAGGAGAACGATTATGGGATTTTTAACGGGTAAGACAGCTATTATTACCGGAGCCGGATTTGCTACCTTGTCTGATGGCAAATGCGGTTCTATCGGTTACGGTATTGCTACCGCTTATGCTAAAGAAGGCGCAAATCTTGTGATTACAGGAAGAAATGTTAAGAAGCTTGAAAAAGCCAAGGAGGAGCTTGAAAAAAATTATGGCATAAAGGTTTTGATTTTTTCTGCCGATATTTCTTCGGGTTCAGATAATGAAGCTATAGTAAAATCGGTTGTTGATGCTACTATTGCAGAGTTTGGAAGAATAGATGTGCTTATCAACAACGCACAAGCCTCTGCTTCGGGAGTTACTATTCAAGACCATACTACAGAGCAATTTGATTTGGCTATTTATTCGGGTCTTTATGCTGCATTTTATTATATGAAGGCTTGTTATCCTTATCTTAAAGAAACACAGGGAAGTATTATCAATTTTGCTTCGGGTGCAGGTTTGTTTGGAAATTACGGTCAATGTGCTTATGCTGCCGCAAAAGAGGGTATTCGTGGTCTTTCAAGAGTTGCTGCTACCGAGTGGGCAAAGGATGGAATTAACACAAATATTGTATGTCCGCTTGCTTGGACAGCTCAACTTGAAAATTTTGAAAAGGCTTATCCCGATGCCTTCAAAGCAAACGTAAAAATTCCTCCCGCAGGACATTTTGGTGATCCCGAAACTGAAATCGGTCGAGTTTGTGTTCAGTTAGCATCACCTGATTTCAAGTATATGAACGGTGAAACCCTTACCCTCGAAGGCGGTATGGGTCTTCGCCCCTGATTTTAAAACAACATAATTTTTATTGATATAGTGCAAAAAAAGCCGTGAATTTCACGGCTTTTTTTGCTTTATAATAATTCTTTTGGAAGACTCGTATCACGAAAAAACAACAAATAGCGCTGTGCTTTGTATATCATCTTTCGGTTATTTTATCCGCTATTTCCGAAAAAATTTGAGCGCAGGATTTGTTTTGCGACAGGCTGTCCTCCGAGAAAACGATTACGGTATATTTCGGTTCTTCAAAAGGAAAGAAGCCACAAAACCAGCTTGAACAAATTTCCTTACCACCTGTAAATTTGCCTGTTTGTGCAGTGGCAGTTTTGCCGGCGGCGGTTGTGGTGTCGGGGCGATAATCCTTTGCTGTACCGCTTACGAAAATTTCCTTTAAATCCTCTCTTAAAATTTCTGCGGTTTCTTTTTCCATAGCACGAGTTGGAAAACCAATTTCATATTCTGCGAAATTTCCGTTTTTGAGCGTACCTTCTACTAAAGAGGGCGTATAGTAAAGTCCATCGCCTGAAATAGCAGCATAAAGATTTAAAAGGGCTACAGGAGATAAAAGCAGTTCGCCTTGACCAATACTTAAATTTGCAAGATTTGCTTTGTTTTGGAGAGCAGTTTTTTCCGGAATGTTGCCATCGTTTGTATAAATATTTTCACAAAGTTTTAAATTTGAGCCGAATTTTAAATTTTTTATCATATTATAAATATTATCGCTTCCGACACTGAAAGCAAGATTATAAAAATATGTGTTACAGGAATTTGCAAGTCCATATCTAAGGTCTGTAAGTCCATGTCCATCGACTTTATGGCATTTGAAATATCTGTCCTCGATTTTGCATTTTCCGTTGCAGGAGTAAAGAAAATCTTTATTTGAGCTTTCAATAGCAGCCGCCGCAATACAGGGCTTAAAAACCGAGCCGATATTATAAGAATTTATAGCACGGTTCAAAAAGGGAGAGCTTTCAAGATTGTCAAGTGTTTTGCTATCCTCTAAATCAAAGGTCGGAAAGCTTGCAATCCCTCTTATTTTCGAGGTCTTACTGTCGGCCACAATGATAGCACCTTTTTCGATATTTTTAGAATATTCTTCCACAATTTGTTGAATTTCGATATCAAGCGTTGTAACAACGCCTGTACCCAGATAATCGATATTATTTAAGAATTGCGGAGTTGCGTTTTTAAGAGGTTTACCTTTGGCATCGGCTTCAAATATAAATTCTGCGTTGTAATTAAGGTTTAGTATATCATCATACGCTTTTTCAATACCGCTTACCGCTTTGTTTTCGGAATCGGTATAGCCGATTGTGTGAATTGCATTTTTGTTGTTTGTAGTATATATGCTTTGACAATAAAAGCCTTCACAGTCAATCATTTCATCAAGCTCCAATAATACCGCCTGTCCAATATTCAGCTGATTTAAAGCATTTTCCCTTTCCTTATCTTTTAAGATTTCGCTAACCTTTCTAATTGATTTTTCACAAGGAAAAACTAACGCAAAAATCTTTTTTTCATTGTTGGTTATGGGAACGTTATTGCAGTCATAAATCGTACCACGAAGCGATTGAACATAAAAATTTTTAAAATTTTGATTTTTCAAGACCGCCGAATAATCCTTTGCTGCCAAAACTGTAATCCTCATAATTGTAAAAAGAAAAAGTAAGCAAATAAGGAAAAAACAAACAGCGCTTCTTCTTGCGAGTATTCTTGAATACAACATCTTTTTCATCTTTTTCACCAATTATATTTTTGACAAAAAAGTGACAAAAAAATCACGATGTGTTTCACATCGTGATTTTTTTAAATTTCTGATTTCATACGAAGCAAGGAGCCGGGTTTTATTGGGCGTTCAAAGGGTATTTTAATCGTCATCATCGGGTGTGGTGCCGATTCAATAGGATTGCCTTTTGCATCGTAAAGCTCGTTTGCGGTGATTATTGTCGGAGCGGTTTTAGGCTCGAGGCAGTCAAGCTCCTGTCCACGTAAAAATTTGTTTTTAAGGGTTGCTACAATACATCCATCCTCGTAACCATCAACAATAGCCGCTACAGAATAATCTCTGACATAGCCTGCGTTTTCATAGGTTTGGGAGTTGGTCGGCGCTCCGTAATAAAAGCCTGTTGAATAGGTGCGGTGGCTGATTTTGTTAAGCTCCTCTGTTACCCAAGTGGGACATTTCCAATCGAGCGGATTTTGAGAGAGTGAGTCGAGAGCTCCTCTGTATGCGTTTGTGATAACCGCAACATAGTAGTGTGATTTGGCTCTGCCCTCTAATTTTATACTGTCAACACCGGCTTTTACCATTTCATCCAAATGCTCTGCCATACACATATCATTGGCATTTAAAATATAGGTACCTTTATCGGTTTCGGTTATGTCAAAATATTGTCCCGGACGCTTTTCCTCCATCAAGGAATAGCTCCAACGACAAGATTGAGCGCAGTCGCCTCGGTTGGCATCTCTGCCTGTCATATAGCTTGAAAGCAAGCACCTTGCCGAAAAGGAAACACACATAGCACCGTGAGCAAAGGCTTCAATTTCGAGCTCTTTCGGAGTTTTGGCTCTAATTTCGGCAATTTCGGCTAACGACAATTCACGGGCGAGGACTACTCGCTTTGCACCAAAATCGTGAAAAGCACGAGCGGTTTCATAGTTGCATATACCCGATTGTACCGAAATATGCAGCTCGCATTTAGGCGCATATTTTTGAGCAAGTCGCATAGTGCCGATGTCAGCGGCGATAATCGCATCTGCACCTAAATCGTTTATAGTTTCTAAAAAAGCCGGCAATCTCGGTATTTCGCAGTTGTGTGGAATTGTGTTACAGGTAACGTGTACCTTTACATTATGGTCGTGTGCGTATTTAATGCCTTTTTTCAAATCCTCGATACCGAAATTCGTAGCGGCGGTACGCATACCAAACTCCTCGCCGGCAAGATAAACAGCATCTGCACCATAATCAACGGCGGCAATCAGTCTTGTTAAGTCACCTGCGGGAGCGAGAAGCTCAGGCATTTTAATATAATCAGTCAAAGTATTCATTTATCCAGTTGTTTCCTTGTTTAAGTGAACTAATAGTCTTGTTTTGTTCAGTGAGTGTTTTATGGAAATAGAACTTGCCTGTGGCATCGGTTACAAAGTAATAATATGGTGAATTTTCAGTTGCATTAAGCACTGCATTGACAGCAGCAATGCCCGGCGAGCAAAGAGGTCCGGGTGGCAGACCCTCAATATTATAAGTATTGTATCTGCCATCATCATATTTAAAAGATTCACCGTAATAACAGGTGGGGGAAGAGCCAAGCGTTTTAAAATCATCACTTTTGAGCCTGTTTAAAAATACAGCCGCAACATTTGGCATTTCTTCAGTATTGTTACCGGCTTCCATTTGAACGATAGAAGCCAATGTCAGCACCTCGTTCATTGAAAGACCCTTGCTTTCGGCTTTTTGGTACATCTCATCGGTAATGCGGTTATTAGCCTCTTCGACTAATTTTTCCACTACGTATTGAGCGGATTTTTTAGAATCATCCAATTTGTAAAATTCGTATGTTTCGGGGAAAAGATAGCCTTCAAGCGTATAGTAGGTTTTACCATCGTTAGCACATTTCAAGAGCTTTGAATCAAGCTCTACATTGTCGAGTGCGGCAATAAAATCTGCCTTTTTGCAAACACCTTTGTTTTCAAGCAATGTCGCAATTCCGGGCACGGTTACCTTTTCACCATTTACATTTTTCGTATAATCGTTAATTCCCGTGCCTTCGGGTATGGTCACCTTTATAACCTCGGCTTTAGCACCTTGAGTGACGAGCATATTTGTAATGCCTTTATATCCAAGCTCGGTATTGAAATGATGAAAACCATATTTAAGCTGACCGTCAACACCCGTTATTTTACAATATATTTTGAATAGAAGTGGAATTTTAACAGCGCCTGTTTCCTCAAGCTTTTCGGCAATCACATCAACCGAGTCACCCTGCTCAATGTTAAGCGAGCATTCTTTACCTCTGCCAAAGCCCATACCAAAAAAGTCGGCGGCACAGTAAATAATACCAAATGACAAGCCGAAAATTATTGTAAGGGTTAAAACAACTGTGATTACGGTTTTAAGAATGGATTTTTGATGCTTTTTTTTCTTTTTTGGCTTTTTCTCTTTTTCAGGTGGCTTTGTTTCTTCTGTCTGTACAGTTTCACAAGGTGTTATATTCGTATTTTGATTTTCTTCTGTTTCAAGGTTTTTGTTGATAAAAAAGCCCAAATTATCATCGAAATATTTATCTTGTTCCATAATATTTTTCCTTTGTTTTAATATCTCATTGATTTTTTCATAGCTTCCGCTTTACTTTCGCCTTTTAAGAAACCTAAAATACAAAATCCGAAGTCGAAAGCAGCGCCTGCACCGTAAGCGGTTATTATATTACAATCTCTCACAACAGGCAGGTTTTGAACATCGGCGCCTGTCAGTTCTTTCTCAAAGCCTGTAAAGCAGGTGGCTTTCTTGCCTTTTAAAAGTCCTTTGTGACCCAAAATACTCGGAGCGGCACAAATGGCACCAATTAACAAATTATTACTTACGGCATAATCAATGTATTTTTGCACCGTTTCGCTTTTTTCGAGATTTAATGTGCCGGGCATACCGCCGGGGAGGATAACACCCTCTAAATTGTCGGTGGTAATTTCATTGTCACACAAATCGCAAACAATCGGAATATTATGAGCGCCTACAATGGTTTTAGCGCCTATTCCGACAGTTTTAACTTCGATTTCGGCACGTCTTAAAATATCAAGCGGAGCTAAAGCTTCACACTCTTCAAATCCTTGTGCTAAAAAAATAAAAATCATTTTATCACCTATAAAGCTTTAAAACACTTTCTAAAACATCTTTTGCAATTTCATCAATAGTACGGGCTTCGCCATTTTTTGAGCAGGGGATAATCTCCCAATTCGAGTAATGGGCGGTGAACAAAGCGGCTTTTCTGCAATTATCCAAATACTCGGTATCGCTTTCGTGGATGTCTTTTTTGCTTTCATCACCCTCATATCTGTTGGATAAAAGCTTTTGGGAAACTTCAATCGGCATATCAAGGAAAATCACCTTGTCGGGCTTCGGAATTGCGATTTTGTTGTATTCAAAATCATAAAGCCAGGAAAGAAAGTCTTCCCATTCACTGCTCGGCAGCTTTGAGGCTTGGTGAACAGCGTTTGATGTGGTATATCTACCTGCAACCACAGTACCGCCATTGTTATAATATTCTCCCCAATCAGCCTTAAAAGAGGCATATCGGTCAACGGTATAGAAAACCGAAGCAGCAAAGGCGTTCACATCGCCCGGTTTCTTTCCGAAATCGCCCTTTAAATACATTTTAACAAGCGTGCTTGAAGGGTTGTCATAATTGGGAAAGGATACACTTTTGCAATCAATACCCGCTTTTTTCAAATTTTGATTTAAAAGCTCTAATTGGGTCGATTTACCGCTTCCGTCAAGACCTTCAATTACTATAAGCTTTCCCATTACTGCTTTTTCAGTCCTTTGTAAAATTCTCTCATTTCCTGCGCTTTGCCACAGGTCATTTTGCCTTCACTGCAAGCACCGCTCACACAAGCAGGACCTGCTTTTTTAAAGAGGTTGGGGGCAACTTCTGAAACGAGTGCCAGCATTTGATTTGCAAGCTCTCTGATTTCCCATTGGGCACGATTGCAGCAACGGAGTCTGAAAAAGTTCAGAAGTGAACGTGTATTCATTGTCATTACCATTTGTGTCTCACAAGCATTAGGAAGAACAAAACGAGCGTCTTCAATGGCTTTTTTCTCTGCCAATTTTTCAGCGGTTTTTTGGTCCTTGCCTTCTGCTAAAAAGGTTTCGGTATGTTTATGCTTGAGTATTTCAGCTAATTTGTCATAGCGTTTTTGGTCCTCTGCCATAATTTCCTCGAAAACCTCGAGTGCTTCAGGGATTGCCTCAATTTCGGGCGGTGTCACATATTCAAAACTGCCTTCTCTTACATATCTTTGGCTTTTAACTGAAAATGATGCCATTCTGTGACGGGTAATCTGTGCTAAAAGAGCACGTGAAACACCCTCGATACCAAAGGTAAAGGAAGCGTGTTCTATAGGGCTTTCGTGTCCGATTTCGGATAACATTTCGACAAAGGAAGCTGCCTTTTCATCGGTCAGATTTTCGGTAAGCTCACTTGCCTTTGAGCTGCTGTAGCAAAGCTTTGCCGCAGAAGCTACAGTATGTTCGGGATTAGGAGTATGTGCTAAAAGAAAAACCTTAATCATTTATATAACACCTTTCTGTACAGAAATATAGTATCTACATATTATTACAAATATTATAACAAAAAAATCTACCTTATTCAACAAAAAACTGTTTTATTTTATAAATTTGAAAAAAAAGCGAAAAAAGGCTTTTTTTGTAAATGAAAATGTGGTATTATATAGTTGAGTTAAAAAGTGATTTTCGGAGGAGATTATTATGGCAAGTATTGATTTCAAACACACCCCTTATGGTGACCTCGCTCTTATCAGTATGCGTGGCTGTGAGGACATCGCTTCAAAAGTGGACTATTATCTGAAACAGTGGAGAAATATCCCCGAGGATGAGTCCTTTGTAGTTCCTGCAAACTGTCCCCGCTTTGGTACAGGTGAGGCAAAAGCAGTTCTCAACCACACCGCACGTGGTCTTGATGTTTACATTATATGTGACTGCTTTAACTACAACGTGACCTACAAAATGTACGGACAAACTGTTCCTATGAGTCCTGATGACCATTTCCAAGATTTAAAGAGAGTAATTGCGGCTCTCGGCGGAAAGGCAAGAAGAGTAACTGTTATTATGCCTATGCTTTACGAGGGCAGGCAACACAGAAGAAGCTCAAGAGAATCTATGGACTGTGCGATGGCTTTACAGGAATTGGTTGCAATGGGTGTTAAGAATATAATCACCTTTGATGCTCACGACCCCCGTGTTAATAATGCAATTCCGCTTGATGGCTTTGATAATGTTCAAGCTGCTTACCAAATGATTAAAGCACTTCTTAAAACTGTTCCCGACATTAAGCTCGACCGTGAGCATACAATGATTGTATCCCCCGATGAAGGCGGTATGAGCAGATGTATTTACTACTCTTCTGTTTTAGGTTTAGAGCTTGGTATGTTCTATAAGCGCAGAAATTATTCTGTGATTGTAAACGGTAAAAACCCAATTGAAGCACACGAGTTTTTGGGCAACGACATCACAGGCAAGGATTTAATCCTTGTTGATGATATGATTTCCTCCGGCGAATCAATGCTCGATATCGCTGCAAAACTCAAGGAAAAGGGTGCGGGCAGAATCTTTATTTTCTCAACCTTTGGTCTTTTTGTTGAAGGCTACGACAAGTTTGATGAATACTATAAAGAAGGTAAAATCGATAAGATTTTCACCACAAACCTTATTTATCAACCCGAAGAATTGCTTAAAAAAGAGTGGTACTGTAGTGTTAATATGTCAAAATACATAGCTTTGTTGGTTGAGACACTTAACTATGACAACTCTATCAGCAGTCTTTTGGACCCCGCTGACAGAATTAAAAAGGTTGTTGCAAAATATACCGAAAATAAATAATCAACAAGTAGAACAAAACTCCTATGAATTGCTCATAGGAGTTTTTAATTTAATATCTTGTTTTTGATTGATGTATGGAACTATATTATATGTGTAACCTCGACTATGCCGCTTTTGTGGTAAAGAGAAGGGGTAACGAGAAGGGAATATCCGTGGCCTTGGTCTGCAGTCCATTCGGCAGGGGTATGCCTCGGCACTGCACAGGCGGCCAACAACATCATAATGGCGCCACCGTGCATAATAACCGCCGAGCTTTCGATATCCTTTTCTAACATATTGAGTACGATTTGGTTAAGGCCTACACAAAGTCTTTTTACAAAATCGCTGTTATCTTCACCGTTTGGTGTAGCGGTCTTTTGACCGGATGTCCATTTTAAAAACTCGGGGTTATTTTCAAGTTCTAACGCTGTCTTGCCCTCGAAATCACCGAAGTCATATTCCTTCAAATTATCGACAATAATCGGCTCAAAGCCTTCAAAAAGGATAGCGCCTGTCTGTCGGCAACGAAGCATAGGACTTGAATAAAGTGCATCAATCAGCGGATATTCGTAGTTTTTTTTTAAAAAATCAAGCTCCTTTAAGGCTTCGGGGCAAATTGGCAAATCGGTTTTAGAACCGATATATTGCCCTAAAAGATTTGCATCGGTTATACCGTGCCTTATAAGATGAATTTTTAAGGTTTTCATTCTAAAGCCTCCAAAATTTCTGTAATTATACCGTTGGATAAAAGCATACCATTATTTGTAAGATAAATATTTTTATCAGTCACTTTCAGCAAATTGTGTTTCTCTAAAGTTTTGGCTTTATCGATTGCTTTTTGCGGAAAATTCTCCCCGAAAAGCGATTTGTATTTTTCAAAATCTATACCGCTTGAAAGTCGGAGTGAGAGCATTATATATTCCTCTTTGCCACCGCTTTTTCCATCATTTATAGGTGAATTTCCCTTTATAAAGCCCCTTAAATCACGAGGGTAATAAAAACGCTTGCCGTCAAGTGCGGAATGGGCGGCAGGACCTATTCCTAAATAATCGATACCTTGCCAATATTTTAAGTTATGTCGGCTTTCATAGCCGATTTTTGAAAAATTGGATATTTCGTAGTGGTTATAGCCGACATTTTCCAAATATTCACACATAAATAAATATTGCTCGGCAATGTTTTCATCACTCGGCAAATTAAGAGAGTTTTTTTGTTTGTAAAAAGGAGTGTTTTCCTCGATTTTTAAAATATATGCCGAGATATGCTCGGGGTCTGATTTTATGACAAAATCAAGGTTTTTTTTGAGAGTTTCAAGGTTAGAGTCGGGAAGTCCAATCATTAAGTCGAGTGAGATGTTAGAAAAACCAAGTTCTCTCGCTTTCATCACGGTTTTTTCGGTGTCAAGTGCGGTATGTGTTCTGCCGAGCGTTAAAAGCTCCTCATCACTTGCACTTTGAGCGCCGAGGGACAGGCGGTTTACACCCGACCTTTTTGCGTAATTTAAAAGCGTTTCTATATCACCGCTCGGGTTTAACTCTAACGTGATTTCGGTGTTTTTTTGAACATTGAAATTTTCCTTTACGGACCCTATCACACCTTCTAATCTGTGAGCCAAAAGACTCGGAGTGCCACCACCCAAATAAATAGTATCAATGGGACGGTTTTTAAAATTGCCGCCCCATTGCTTTATACTTTTTATGAGTGCTTTTGTGTATTCATCAATAAGCTCGTTTGAGCAAAAGGCAGAATAAAAATCACAATAACGGCACTTTTTTTGACAGAAAGGAATATGCAGGTAAAGCCCTAAATTATCAGTCAAGGATTTCACCGATGCAAGAGCCCGGAACACAAGCGGCATTTGCTTCATCTGTGTCGATGTGCATAGCCAAAGCATAGCTGTCGCTTACACGAGCTACAACATCACCGAAAATAAGTGCTCTGTCTGCTGTGGGAATTTTAACAGATACAATCTGCTTATCCTTGATACCGTACTTTTCGCCATCTGCTACTGTCATATGGATGTGGCGCTTTGCAGCGATAACACCTTCGGTAATTTCGATTTCGCCGCAAGGACCAACGATTTTGCAAGCGCCGGTATTTGCTATATCACCCGACTCACGAATAGGAGCGGTAACGCCGATTGAACGAGCATCTGTTAAGGACAATTCAACCTGTGTAGCAGGGCGAACAGGACCTAAAATAGATGCTTTGAGTGAACCTTTTGTGCCGATGATGGTAACCTTTTCCTCACAAGCGAACTGACCGGGCTGTGACAAGTCTTTTTTGTTTGTAAGCTCATAGCCTTTACCGAAAAGTGCCTCTAAATCCTCTTGAGACACGTGAACGTGGCGGGCTGAAATTTCAACTAAAACTTCCTTTTTCATTTATATTTCTCCTTTTGCAAATATTTCCTAATATATTGTAACATAATTTTTAGTTATTTCAAGAGGTAATATTCAAATATTTTACATTGACTTTGTGCAACGTATATTGTAAAATAATGTTAAGTATAAAATATTATGGGAGTGTAAAATATGGAACCGAGATATAAGAGAGTTTTGCTCAAGCTTAGTGGTGAGGTTTTAGCAGGAAACAAGGGTGCCGGAATTGATTTTGAAAAGGTACTCGAGGTATGCGAAAGGGTTAAAACCTGCGTAGAAATGGGTGTTGAGGTTGCTATTGTTGTCGGTGGCGGAAACTTCTGGAGGGGCCGAAGCAGCGGCAAAATGGACAGAACAAGAGCCGATCATATGGGTATGTTGGCCACCTCGATTAACGCTTTGGCTTTGGCGGATGCACTCGAACAATTAGGCGTTACCGCCCGTGTTCAAACTGCTATTGAAATGCGCCAAATTGCAGAACCTTATATCAGGAGTAAGGCTGTAAGACATCTTGAAAAGGGAAGAGTTGTGATTTTCGGTTGCGGAACAGGTAACCCCTTCTTCTCGACTGATACTGCTGCCGCTTTACGTGCCGCAGAAATTGGTGCAGATGTAATCTTTAAAGCAACAAATGTTGACGGTGTTTACGACTGTGACCCCAAGACAAATCCCGATGCTAAAAAATATGATACACTTTCACATATTGATGTGCTTCAACAAGGACTTCACGTTATGGACAGCACAGCCGCTTCACTTTGTATGGATAACGGCATTGAAATTTTGGTATTTAATCTCGACAATCCCGATAATATCGTAGCCGCAATGAAGGGCGAAACTATCGGCACTGTTGTAAAATAAGAGGAGGAAAAACTAATGCAAGAACTAATCAAATTGACCGAAGAAAAAATGGGTAAAACAATTTCCGTTTTGGAAAGAGATTATAAATCTATTCGTGCTGGCAGAGCTAACGCTTCTGTGCTTGACAGGATTACAGTTGATTATTACGGTGCGCCCACTCCTATTGAGCAGATGGCGGCTGTTTCTGTGCCCGAGCCCCGTATTCTTATGATTCAGCCTTGGGATGCTACAACATTAAAGTCTATTGAAAAGGCAATTTTAACATCTGATATCGGCATCAACCCTCAAAATGATGGTAGAGTTATTCGCCTTTCTTTCCCGCCTCTTACAGAAGAGCGCAGAAAAGAGATAGTAAAGGATGTTAAGAAGTTTGCCGAGGATTCAAAGGTTGCAATTCGCAATACCCGCCGTGATGCACTTGAAAAACTGAAGGCTCTTAAAAAAGCAAACCAAGTAACTGAGGATGACGTTACAAATGGTGAAAAGAAAATCCAAAATATTACCGATAAATACTGCAAGGAAGCAGATGATTTATCCGCAATAAAGGAAAAGGAAATTTTGGAGATTTAATGTAATTCTATACTAACGGCACCCGACAGCAAAGTATTTGTTGTCGGGTATTCCTACATTATTTACGTTAAAAACTAATTCAAATTTTATGTTTTTGGTGGTGAAAGCCGATGTTTTTTAAGAAAAAGGTGAAGGATAGACCACTGCCTACTCATATTGCAATAATTATGGATGGCAATGGTAGATGGGCAAAAAAGCGCTCTTTACCTCGCAGTGCAGGTCACGTGGCGGGGGCTAAAACTTTTAAAAATATTGCAAGATACTGTAATAAAATCGGGCTGAAATATTTGACAGTTTATGCCTTTTCGACTGAAAATTGGAAAAGACCTAAAGCAGAGGTTGATGCTATTATGAATCTGCTGCGTGATTATTTAAAGGATGCCGAAAATTTCAAAAGTGATAATATAAAGGTGCATTTCATAGGAAATAGAGAGCCTTTGGATGATGATATTAAAGAGCTGATGAAAAAGGATGAGGACGGTTCAAAGGACGCTACAGGACTTTGTCTTAACATAGCTATTAACTATGGTGGCAGGGATGAAATCACAACTGCTGTTAAAAAACTCGTAAATAATGGAATTTCTGCTGATGAAATTACCGAACAAACTATCAGTGATAATCTTTATACCGCAGGTATTCCTGACCCCGATTTTATTATAAGACCGAGCGGGGAATACAGGCTTTCGAATTATCTTATCTGGCAGTCTGCTTATGCGGAATATTGGTTTTCGGATGTTTTGTGGCCTGATTTTAAACCACATCATCTGGAAAAAGCAATAGAGGAATTTAACCGAAGAAACAGAAGATTCGGCGGAATATAGCGTGACAGGTTCATATTCGCTTAAGGAGTAATTAAAATGAAAACAAGAATTTTATCAGGTATTATGATGGGAGCTATTGTAGCGGCGGTATTGTTGCTCGGCACATTTGTAAGCGATGTATTTATAACAGTTTTCGTGGCAGTTTTAGCCATGCTTGCAATATACGAATTGCTCCATAATGTAGCAACAGTTAAATCTAAAGCGGCGACAACGGGGGCTATGATTTTTGCATTTTTATTTGTTTTAGTAAAGTCCGATTGGCTTACAACAATTCGCCCTTTATACAATGCGCTAACAGGCAAAAACGTAGCGGTTTTATTATTTGAACCGTTTTTGTCACTTCAAGAATTTTTACCCACAATCATCTGTGTTGGATACTTCCTTTTTGCAGTACTTATGGTGCTTAAAAACCATAAAGATTTCAGTCTTTCACAGATTTGTATGCTTTGCGGTTTACCTTTTCCTGTAGTTTACGCATTTTATAACTTTATGTCGGTTTTAAATGCCGAGCACGGTTTATACTATTTACTGCTTTTATTTAACTTTTCAAGTATTTGTGATATGGGTGCTTATTTTTCGGGTGTTACTCTCGGAAAGCACAAGCTTTGCCCTGAGATTTCACCTAAAAAGACAGTTGAGGGTGCTATCGGCGGTATTTTGTCATCAATGATTTTTGCGGTGGTTTTCTGTCTCGCTTTTTCACACACCGACAAGTTACTTGCTACAATTTTACTTACAATTCCGCTTTGTGTTGTAGGTATGCTTGGTGACCTTTTTGCATCGGCAATTAAAAGAAGCGTTGGTCTTAAAGATTACAGCAACTTAATCCCCGGTCACGGTGGAATACTTGACCGACTTGATAGTATGTTGCTTATTGCTCCTGTACTTAATTTATTTGTTGTAATGGGTGTGCTTTAATATGAAGGAAATTATTATTTTAGGCTCGACAGGGTCTATCGGCACACAGGCGCTCGAGGTAGCTCGCAGGGATGGCTACAAGGTTACTGCCTTGGCGGCGGGAAGCAACATAGAGCTGCTTGAAAAACAAGCCAGAGAATTTAAGCCTTATATTGTATCGGTTTTTGATGAGGAAAAAGCGAAAGAGCTTAAAATAAGACTTTCTGATACCGATATTTCGGTTTTATCGGGCGTAGAGGGTGTCTGTTATGCGGCGGGCAGTAAAGGTGATATTGTCCTAAATTCCATTGTCGGCATTGCGGGACTCAGACCTACTTTAGCGGCAATAGATGCGGGGAAGACAATTGCCCTTGCAAATAAAGAAACTTTGGTTACAGGTGGCGAAATTGTAAATCGGAAAGCAAAAGAAAAGGGTGTTAAAATTCTGCCTGTTGACAGTGAGCATTCGGCAATTTTTCAATCGTTACAAGGAGCACCACAAAACTCGCTTAAAAAGATTTTGCTTACCTGCTCGGGCGGACCGTTCTTTAATAAAACGAGAAATGAGCTCGAAAATGTCACCGCAAAGGACGCCTTAAAGCATCCTAATTGGGATATGGGCGCTAAAATCACGATTGATTCGGCAACCTTAATGAACAAAGGACTCGAAGTAATCGAGGCTGTTCATTTATTCGGTATTTCGGCTTCAAATATTGAGGTTTTGGTTCACAGACAAAGCATTTTGCACTCGGGTGTGGAGCTTTCTGACGGTGCAGTTATAGCACAGCTTGGTACCCCTGATATGCGACTTCCTATTCAATATGCCTTGACATATCCTGAAAGAAGCGAATATGCTTTCGAAAAGTTGAATTTATTTAAAGTAGGAACACTTACCTTTGAAAAGCCCGATATGGATACCTTCCGTTGCTTGCCGCTATGTATTGAGGCGATAAACAAAGGCGGTCTTTATCCCACAGCGGTAAATGGTGCGAACGAAGAGGCGGTGCGACTTTTCCTCGATGGCAAAATTAAATTTTTACAAATTGCAGAATTAGTGGAAAAAGCGCTTTGTAGTGCTAATAATATTAAGGATTTTAAGTTAGAGGATATTTTAGAAGCTGATAAAGCGGCAAGATTATTAGTTAAAAATTCGATATGATTTTAAAGTTAGGTGATTATCATTTCTGCTGTTTTAAACTTTTTAAATAGTGTATGGCCTTATTTAGTTGCGGTTTTACTTTTTTTGTTGCTCATTATTATTCACGAATTTGGGCATTTTATTGCGGCAAAGCTTATGGGAGTTCGTGTCAACGAATTTGCGGTAGGCTTTGGTCCAAAGCTTTTCTCCTTTAAAGGTAAGGAAACAGAATATTTTTTCAAGCTTATTCCATTTGGCGGTTATTGTGCTATGGAGGGCGAGGATGCACAGAGTACAGACTCTCGTGCCTTTTGCAACAAAAAGCCTTGGCGGAGATTTGTAATTGTTGTAATGGGAGCGGTCTTTAATCTTTTATTGGGACTAATCCTTATTGCAATTATATTAGCTCCTGCTGATATGTTTGCCTCAACTACTGTAGCTGAATTTCAAGAAGGCGCTAAAAGTCAAAGTACAGGGCTTATGGTAAATGATGAGATTATAGAGGTTGATGGAAGAAGAATATATACTACCTACGATTTGTCTTATGCTTTTACCAATATTCCCGATGGAAAAATTGATATAACCGTTATAAGAGATGGCAAGGAAAAGTTACTAAAGGATGTGACCTTTGATACCGAAGAGCAAGAAGGCATCAGCTATTTAACGCTTGATTTCAAGGTATGGGGAATAAAGAAAAATGTCGGCTCGTATATTTCACAAACCTTTAAAACAGCGCTTTCTTACGGAACGGTTATTGTGAGAAGTCTTGTTGATTTAATCGGCGGAAAATATGGAATAAGTGCAGTTTCGGGCCCTGTCGGAATAACTAAAACAGTAGCCGATGTTGCAAGTCAGAATTTACTTAATGTATTGCCTATAATGGCGCTTATAACCATAAATTTAGGTATTTTCAACTTGCTTCCGATACCGGCGCTCGATGGCGGCAGACTTTTGTTTATATTATTTGAAATGATTGCGGGAAAGCCTGTACCCCAAAAATATGAAACAGCGGTACACGCAATAGGCTTTGTTATTTTAATTATCTTGATGATACTCGTTATGGCGAAGGATATTTGGTCGCTATTTGCATAGTTAAGGAAAGGTAAGTTATGTTTACTAATGATAAAACTGTAAAAGTTAAAGTAGGTGACACCTATATCGGCGGCGGTGCGGATGTTACTGTCCAGTCAATGCTTTGTGTTCCTGTTCACGATATAAAAGGAAATGTAGAACAAGCAAAGCGTTTAGAAAAAGCAGGCTGTGACATTGTTCGTGTAACTGTGCCTGATAAGGAGGCTTTAAAGACAGTCGAAGCTCTCAAAAATGAAATCAAAATACCACTTGTTGCAGATATTCATTTTGATTATAAATTAGCCATTGAAAGTGTAAATGTAGGGGTTGACAAGGTTAGAATAAACCCGGGGAATATCGGCTCTGATGACAAGGTAAAAGCGGTGGTAGAGGCGTGTAAAGCGCATAATGTACCGATAAGAATAGGGGTAAATGGCGGCTCACTTGAAAAGAATATTTTAGCAAAATACGGTAAAGTTTGCCCCGAGGCTTTGGTTGAAAGCGGTCTTTACCATATATCCCTTTTAGAAAAATTTGATTTTTCGGATATTGTACTGTCCTTAAAATCATCAGACACTAAAATTATGTATGATTCATACACTCTGGCAGCTCAAAAATGCAGTTATCCTTTGCATTTAGGCGTTACCGAAGCCGGAACAGAAAATATGGGTGTTATAAAATCTGCAGCAGGTATAGGCGGTCTTTTGCTTCGAGGAATTGGCTCTACAATCAGAATTTCGCTTACCGATGACCCTGTAAAAGAGGTTGAAGCCGGCATTAAGCTTTTGCGTGCTATTGATATGAGAAAGGGCGGCATAAAATTCGTTTCTTGTCCTACCTGCGGCAGAACCGAAATCGACCTTATCGGTATTGCAAAAGAGGTTGAAGAAAAGCTTAAAAACCTAAACAAAAACATAACGGTTGCAATAATGGGCTGTGTTGTAAACGGTCCTGGGGAAGCCAAAGGGGCAGATATTGGTATTGCAGGCGGAAAAAATTGCGGTGTAATTTTCAAAAAGGGTGAAATAATAGCAAAGCTGCCCGAAAATGAGCTTGTGAATGCACTGCTTAAAGAAATCGAAAAAATGTAAACGGAGTTGTAAAAAGTAATGAAACCGTGTTTTGCGGATATTTTCGGAAATTGTGTTGATGAAAAAAGTCTCGATTTGGTAGGAAAATGCGAGATTGAAAAGTGTGCTCTCGATTTAGAAGCAAGGAAAATGGCTCTTCATATAAATTCCGAAAATTACATAACAAGAGAAACACAGCTTAATATATATAACAGTTTGAAGGAGTCCTTGCGACTTTTAAATTTAGAGGTGGAGTATAGCTTTTCAGGTGTCGAGCTTTCTGAAATAGCTTGTCAGGATATAGCGGCAGAGTTAAGGCTTAAAAACACCGCAATTAACGGTTATTTCGCCGAGGCGGAGTATAAGCTCTCGGAGAATACATTGCTTATCACCTTAAAGCACGGAGGGTATAAGTCGCTTTGTGATTTAGAGGTTGAGAGTAAGTTTAAAGCACTTGTTAAAAAGCATTTCGCAAAGGATATAAAAATTAAATTTGACGGTCAGCTTGAGGATATTATTGAGCTGCCACCTGTCACTATGCCCGAGCCGAGAGCGGTAAAGCCTCAAAAAAAGGCAGAGGCACAAAAAACGGAAATCACCTTTGAAAAGCGTGAGGACAAGCCCAAAAACGGTATGGTTTATTTGGACAATCCAAAGCTTTTTTACGGTAGAAATATAAACACAAATATCAAGCCGATGATTGAAGTCACAGGCGAGGATAGTGAAATTTGCTGTTTTGGTGAGGTTTTCGAGACCGAAACGAGAACTATTAACACAAAACGAGGACAGACTAATATTTTTACCTTTTCTTTCAGTGACCATACAAATTCCCTTACCGCTACAATGTTTGTTGACCCTAAAAAGATGGGGGATGTAGCACCTGTTAAAAAGGGAGAATTTATATTAGTAAACGGTACACAGGAGTTTGATAATTACAAAAAAGATTTTATCGTAAAGCCGAGAGCAATGGCTTTGCTTCAAAAATATACCGAAACAGATGACTATGAGGGTGAAAAAAGGGTTGAGCTTCATTGTCATACCAATATGTCGGCAAAGGATGCAGTTTCGAGTGCCGGAGATATTATAAACCAAGCGTATAAGTGGGGACACAAGGCGATAGCCATTACCGACCACGGTGTCGTTCAGGCTTATCCAGCGGCAGCGGCGGCTGTTAAGAAAATACGCAAATCCGGCGGCGATTTCAAGGTAATCTACGGTGTTGAAGCATATTTTGTAGATGATACCGATATCGACATTAAAAAGCTTACCGCAAAACAAATAAAACGCTATCACCAAATCATTTTGGTAAAGGATTTAATAGGTCTTAAAAATCTTTATAAACTGATTTCAAGCGCACATCTTGATAATTTTAAAGGTCGCCCTCTAACCTTAAAATCCAAACTCACAGAGCTTCGTGAGGGCTTGATTGTCGGTTCTGCTTGTGAGCAGGGCGAGCTTTATTCTGCAATTATTGATGGCAAGAGCGATGAAGAACTCATAAAAATTGCCGAGTATTATGATTATCTCGAAATTCAGCCTCTTGGCAATAACGCATTTATGGTGCGTGAATCATCACTTCCCGATAAGAAAAACGAAAAAACAGGTGTTATAACTCCTAACCGTTTCCGCCACGTGACAAGTGATGAGGTTATAAAGGATTTTAACCGCAAGGTTGTCGAAATCGCCGATAAGTTAGGTAAACCTGTAGTGGCTACAGGTGATGTGCATTTCCTAAAGCGTGATGACGATATTATCCGTAAAATTCTTATGGCAGGGCAGGGCTTTACCGATTTTGATAATCAAGCTCCCTTATACCTTAAATCTACTACCGAAATGTTAGAGGACTTTTCTTATTTCGGCGACAGAGCAAAGGAATTTGTAATTGATAATCCCAATAAAATAGCCGAGATGGTAAGTGCTGATGTAATCCCTGTACCCGAAGGCAACTATCCGCCTGTGATTGAGGGCTCGGATGAATTACTCCGCCAGATTTGTTGGGACAATGCACATAAAACTTATGGTGAGAATTTGCCCGAGATAGTTGAAAAAAGACTCGAAAAGGAGCTTAATTCAATTATCAATAACGGCTTCTCCATAATGTATATATCGGCTCAAAAGTTAGTAGCTTACAGCGAGGAAAACGGTTATCTTGTAGGTTCTCGAGGCTCGGTTGGCTCTTCCTTTGTAGCTACAATGGCGGGTATTTCCGAGGTAAACCCTTTGGCTCCTCACTATGTTTGTCCGAGCTGCTGTTATAATGAATTTTTCACAGACGGCAGTGTCGGTTCAGGTTTTGATTTGCCCGAAAAGAATTGTCCGCATTGTAATACACCCTTAAACCGTGATGGTCACGATATTCCGTTTGAGACCTTCCTGGGATTTAAGGGTGACAAGGTGCCTGATATTGACCTTAATTTCTCAAACGAATTTCAAACACAGGTGCAAAAATATACCGAGTCGCTTTTCGGAAGTGAAAACATATTTAAGGCAGGAACAATTTCTACCGTGGCAGAAAAGACTGCCTTCGGCTTTGCAAAGGCTTATGCCGAGAAGAAGGGAATTACCCTTTCAAACGCCGGGCTTAATCGTTTGGCAACACTTGTTGAAAAGGCACAGATTAAGCAAACTACAGGTCAACACCCTGCAGGTATGATTGTAGTGCCGAGGGATAAAACCATTTATGATTTTTGTCCTGTTCAACATCCGGCTGATGATGTAAATTCCGATGTAATTACCACACACTTTGACTTCCACTCTATTCACGATACAATATTAAAGCTTGATGAGCTCGGCCATGTTATTCCTACTACATATAAGTATTTGGAGGAATATTCGGGTATCCCTGTAACAGAGGTTTCTATGAGCGACCCAAAGGTTTACAGCCTTTTTACCTCGACCGAGGCTCTGGGTGTGACACCCGAGGAAATAGACTCCGAAACAGGAACCTTTTGTATCCCCGAATTTGGCACATCCTTTGTACGAGGAATGCTTAAAGACTGTAAGCCAAAAAACTTCTCCGACCTGCTTCAAATTTCGGGACTTTCCCACGGTACTGATGTTTATCTCGGTAACGCAAAAGACTTGATTGATAAGGGTATATGCACAATTTCGGAGGTTATCGGTACTCGTGATAATATTATGGTTTATCTGATACATCAGGGTATGGAGGAAGGCCGAGCCTTTAAAATTACCGAGACTGTTCGTAAAGGTCTTGTTGCTAAAGGCGCCGTTTCTAAAGAGGAATGGGGCGCTATGGAGGATGATATGCGTGCAGTAGGTGTTCCCGAGTGGTACATTGAAAGCTGTTATAAGATTAAGTATATGTTCCCCAAGGCTCACGCCGCCGCTTATGTTACAGCGGCTATAAGAGTTGCTTGGTATAAGGTATATAAACCGCTTGAATTTTATTGCGCTTATTTTACCGCCCGCCCCGAAGATGTTGATGTTCCGACTATTATGGGAGGCAGAGAGGCTGTAAAGCGCTACCTTCGTGATATAAAGGCAAAGGGTAAGGAAGCCACTAAAAAAGAGCTTGATGTTTATGAAAATATGTTAATCTTTAATGAAATGATGGCAAGAGGTATTGAGGTGCTTCCTATTGATATTTCAAAATCCCACGCTATGAAGTATTTACCTGAGGATGGAAAAATGCGCCTTCCTTTTGGTGCACTTTCGGGCGTTGGTGAAAAGGCGGCATATTCTATATATGAAGCCGCCCAAAAGGGTAACTTTGTATCGGTAGAGGATTTCCAATTAGAAGCCGGAGTTTCTAAAACCATTATCCAAAATTTAGCCGACCTCGGCGCTATGCGTGATTTGCCCGATACAAACCAGATGTCAATGTTCTAAAAACACTATAAATTTGGCATTTTACCGAAAAAATCTCAAATAAATTAAAAAAATATTACAAAAAGGGTTGCAATTTTGTAACCCTTTTGTTATAATAACAAGGCAATTGTTACAAATTGTAACTTTTTTGAGAGGATGGTGAATGTTATTTTAAAGCGTTTTAATGTAAAAAATGTAATTTCTAATGCTTCAAAGAAAACAATTTCTTTTATTAAAATAAATACAAAAAACGTGTTTGTGGCAGCGGCTTCTTTTGTAAAGGAAACGAAAGAAAAAATTACTGCTACATCTTTTTTTGTGAAGCTTCAGAAATTTGCAGTACAGAATAAATTAGCTGTTAAAATAACATCATATTTAGTAGCAATAAATTTAGTAATACTTTTGGCGGCATCAATTACAGGTGTCAGATTCGGCTTTAACGTTGAATATAACGGTAAGGTTATAGCAACTGTAGCAAATGAGCAAGTCTCACACAACGCTTTGTCGGTAGCACGTAAAACCTTGTCAAAGGATATGTCAAAGTTTTTATCAACTCCAAAGCTTACATTGACTATTACCTTTGATGAAAGATTAAGCTCTGCTGATGAAATGGCAAATAATATGATTTCATCAACCGATGAAATTGTAAAAGCTTCTGCACTTATTGTTGATGGTGAGTACAAGGCTTTTGACGAAAGCAGTGAATTAACCTCGCTTTTGAACCAAAGATTAAATGAATATAATTCGGCAGACTTCGAGTGTGTATCACAATTCGTTGAAAATGTTGAGACAAAGGAAGGATATTTCCTTGCATCAGATGTTGAGAAAGGCTCTGATATCGATGAAATAGTTTCTTCTCTCGGTGTCAGAACAACTTTCACCAAAATCACAAAAGAAAATATTGCTTACTCAATAAAGGAAGTAAGCACTCCTTCAAAAAGCGTTGGTTACCGCAAGGTTACAACCGCAGGCAAAAACGGTTTGGCTCAAAGAGTTGAAAAAATCGAGATGCTCAATGGAAAGGTTTTAAAGAAAACACTTCTTTCTAAAACCGTTGTAACCGAGCCTGTAGCACAGGTTGTAACTGTTGGTACAGGTAAAAAATATATTTCCGCTAACGAAAACAAAATTGCTTCAAGCTCCGGATTTATTTGTCCGTTAGCAAAAGGCTCATTTGTTATTTCTTCGTATTGGGGCGATGGAAGAAATCATAAGGCGATGGACTTTGCAGCACCTTATGGCACATCGATTTATGCGGCAGCAGGTGGTAAGGTTGTTTCTGCCGGTTGGGGCAATGATTACGGATATAATGTTGTTATAGACCACGGAAACGGTATCAGAACTCGTTATGCACACGCTTCAAGACTTTTTGTAAGAGCAGGGCAAACAGTGGATAGAGGTCAGGTAATTGCTGCTGTCGGCAGTACAGGTTATTCGACCGGAAACCATTTACATTTCGAGGTTATTATTAACGGAACACGAGTAAACCCTGCACCTTATATTGGGTTATAAATGATTATAAAGGCAATCCTTTTGGATTGCCTTTTAGTTTTATTTGTTTATTTGTATTGACATAGTTTAAAATAAAATATATAATTAAAAATAGCAATATTACAGGAGAGAAAAATGGACAAAAAGAGTAAAATCAGCCGAATAAGCACATTGTTTTTAACCTTTTTAAAAATAGGTGCTTTTACCTTTGGCGGTGGCTATGCGATGATACCGCTTATCGAAAAAGAGGTAGTTGATAACAAAAAATGGATATCCGGTCAAGATATACTCGATATTATAGCGATTGCAGAAAGCACACCCGGACCGATTGCCATAAACAGTGCAACCTTTATAGGCTACCGAGTGGCAGGCTTTTGGGGCTCTTTTTTTTCGACACTTGGAGTGGTACTGCCTTCGTTTTTAATTATTTCAGCGATTTCCTTTGTCCTTCGCCAATTCGAAAGTTTAAAGGTTGTTAAATATGCCTTTATGGGTATTCGTGCCGGTGTTTTGGCATTGATAGTTAAAGCACTTGTCAATATGTATAAAAAATGCCCCAAAGGGATTATCACCTATATAGTAGCGGTTTTATCATTTGCGGTGACAATTTTTACAGATGTAAATCTTGTGTTTGTGATTATAGGCTGTGCAATATTCGGTCTTGTTTCCTCCTTTATAATTAAAAGAAAGGAGAAGCAAAAATGATTTTTTTACAGCTTTTTTTGACCTTTCTTAAAATAGGCGCATTCACCTTTGGCGGTGGTTATGCGATGCTTCCTCTAATTCAGGAGGCGGTGATTTCAAATGGATGGCTCACAGAAGAGCAGGTGCTTAATTTTATTGCCGTAAGTGAAAGCACACCGGGTCCTTTTGCAATCAATAGTGCAACCTATGTCGGTATGCAGACAGCAAGTGTCGAGTACGGTACTTTAGGCGGAATATTCGGTTCTTTCCTTGCAACATTGGGCGTTGTGCTTCCGTCTTTTATAATTATTTTGATTGTGGCACATTGCTACGAAAAATTCAAGAACAGCAGTACTGTAAAGGGATGTATGACAGGACTCAAGCCTGCAGTAATCGGTCTTATTTCTGCGGCTATTATAACCACGGGCGAAACGGTATTTTTTCCGCTTGGAATAAATATGGCTTCGATTAAAACTGTCTCATTTATAGCATCGGTTATCATTTTTGCTATAATGCTTATTTTAGCGTTAAAGAAAAAACATCCGATTTTAATAATTGTTTTGTCAGCAATATTAGGTATTGCGGCAGGGTATATAGGAGAAAATGTTAAAATAATGTAAATAATAGTTTTGTTTGCTTGAAGTTGCAAATTACTTGAGCTAAAATATAAGCTATAAATTTATAGGTAAGGAAAATTGAAAATGGCTAAGAAAAAAGTGAGCGATACAATCGAACAGCAAAGAAAAGCCAGAGCAGAGTTTTTAAAGCTAAAGCAAATGCAAATGGGTGAGATAGCACCCGAGCCAAAGCCGAGTGAAGTAGCTTGCGCTCCGAAAACGGTCGGAGAAAAAATTGCTAATATTTGGTTTCATTATAAGTATGTGATAATATTCGGTACACTCATTGCCGCACTTTTGACCTTTTTAGTGGTACAATGTGCAAACAAGGTTGAAAGCGATTTAGATATTGTTTATTGTTCTTATGTGCTCTGTATGGATAATGAAATTGCAGAAATGGAAGAATATTTCGAGCAATATGCGAAGGATTTGAACGGTGATGGTGAGATAAAGGTGACTGTCATAAATTGCAGTTATTCGCCCGAAAACGCAAGCTTTGAGTATAAAAATTCAATACTCCAAAAATTACAGGCAACCTTGGCGGCAAACCCGAAAGCAATGCTATTTATAACAGATAGTGAGTCAATGAAATATTTTGATAATCTAATTGTAAACGGAGGGGTTTTTGAGGGTGAACCTAAACTGTTAAAGGATGAATTTTTTGCCAATCTCGATGATTCCGAATTTGGCGAATACTTACCCCGAGATTTGCAAATTTCAATTCGCAGGGTAGAGGGTACGCAGATGGAACAGGAAAAGGGCTCAAAAGAAAATTTTGTCGCTTCTAAAGAATTATTAAAGAGCGTAGCAAAGTAAATATTTTCAAAACCCGATACCGCTTTGGCTATTTTTGTCAAGGCGGTTTTTTTGTCTTTTTACTTGTATTTATATTAAAAATATTATATAATAAATTGATATATTATGTGAAAGAGGGTTAATTAGTGGATATAAGAGTAGGTGACAAGCTTCAAATGAAGAAAAAACATCCTTGCGGTAATGATATTTTTACAGTTACTCGTATCGGTATGGATTTTAAACTTGTTTGCGATAGCTGTTCGCACGAAATTATGCTGCCGAGGCAAAAGGCGGAAAAAGCCCTAAAAAAAATCATCAGAGCAGACGGAGAGTAAAATATGTTTGATAAATTGGAATCGGTTGTAAATCGTTATGAGCAAATCGGAGAGGAGCTTACTCACCCCGAGGTTGTTTCTAACAATGAAATGTTCAGAAAGCTTATGAAAGAGCATAGCGAGCTTACACCTATTGTTGAAAAATATAAAGAATACAATGCCGCTAAAAATGCCGAAAAGGAAGCTTTAGAGTTGCTTTCGGAGCCTGACCTTGACAAAGAGCTAAAGGAACTCGCAGATGAGGAGCTAAAGCAGGCAAAGGAGAATATCGAGGTTTTTGCAGAAGAGCTTAAAATCCTACTTCTTCCCAAAGACCCTAACGATGACAAAAATGTTATTGTTGAAATCAGAGGCGGTGCCGGTGGTGAAGAGGCAGCTCTCTTTGCAGGCTCACTTTATCGTATGTACAGTATGTACGCCGAGAGTCGCCGTTGGACTACCGAAATTGTAAATGCAAATGAGACCGAGCTTGGCGGTTATAAGGAAATTTCCTTTATGATTGAGGGAAGCGGCGCTTATTCACGATTTAAGTATGAAAGTGGAGTTCACAGAGTTCAGCGTGTACCCGACACTGAAACACAAGGCAGAATTCATACTTCGACTGTAACAGTAGCTGTTCTTCCCGAAGCCGAGGATGTTGAGTTTGAGCTTAATCCCGCCGATTTAAAAATCGACACCTTCCGTTCTTCAGGTGCGGGCGGTCAGCATATAAACAAAACCTCCTCTGCTATACGTGTGACACATATTCCCACAGGTACGGTGGTTGAGTGTCAGGATGAGCGAAGCCAATTTAAAAACAAGGACAAGGCGCTTAAAATATTGCGTTCGAGACTTCTTGATGAAAAACAACGTGAACACGATGAAGCAATTGCAAGTGACAGAAAATCACAGGTCGGAACGGGCGACAGAAGTGAGCGAATCAGAACCTATAACTATCCTCAAGGCCGTGTCACCGACCACAGAATCGGACTTACTCTTTACAAATTGGAACAAATGCTCAACGGTGATATTGATGAGGTTGTAGATGCACTTATAACTCATTACAGAGCTGAAAGTTTAAAGGAAGACGGAGAAAATTAGTGAAAACTGAAAAGTTAAGTCTTAAATACGACTATGAGGGCAGTATAAAAAGGGCAGCAGAAATACTTAAAAACGAAGGTGTTGTTGCTATCCCTACCGAAACGGTCTATGGACTTGCGGCTTCGGCTTATTCGGACACTGCCATCAAAAAGGTTTTTGAGGCCAAGGGCAGACCACAGGACAATCCGCTTATTGTTCATATTTCCAATATGGATATGCTTTATGAGGTAGCTTCTTTTATACCGGAAATTGCCCTTAAATGTGCCGAAATGTTTTGGCCGGGTCCTTTTACTATGATTTTAAATAAAACGGGAAAAACAGCAGAGAGTGTATCAGCAGGACTGTCATCTGTGGCTGTCAGAATGCCCTCTTCAACTGCGGCACTCGATATTATAAATGAAGCAAATATTCCTTTGGCGGCACCCTCTGCCAACACTTCGGGAAGACCGAGTCCGACTACTCCTCAACACGTCGAATTCGACCTTGATACAAAAATTGATGCAATAGTTTACGGTGAAAATTCGGCAGTAGGTGTAGAGTCAACGGTGGTTTCTTTTTGTGGCAAAAGGCCACGACTTTTGCGCCCCGGTTTTATAACCGCTGAAGAATTAAAAGAAATTATTCCCGATTTAGTTGTTGATAAGGCGATTTTTGAAGAGCTTAAAAGTGATGAAAAGGTGCATTCTCCCGGTATGAAGTACAAGCATTATGCACCAAAAACCGACGCCTATTTGGTGGAGGGTCAGGGCTTTGCAGAGTTTGTAAATGAAAAGACAAATTCTGCAGCTATGTGCTTTAAATGTGAAGAAGAAAAAATCAAAATACCAAAAATTGTTTATGGTGATAGTGGCGATGACAAAACATTAGCACATAATGTTTTTGGTGTACTCCGTGATATTGACCTTTTAGGTGCCGATAAGGTTTATATTCACGCTCCCTCCAAAACGGGAGTCGGCCTTGCGGTTTATAACAGGCTTATTAGGGCTGCCGGCTTTAAGGTGATAAATTTAAAGCATATTATCGGTCTTACGGGTCCCACGGGAGCGGGCAAAAGCAGTTTGAAAACTGTTGCTGAAGAAAAGGGATATTATGTTGTTGATTGTGACATACTTGCCCGAAAGGCAGTCGAAAAGGGCACAGAAGGCTTAAGGGCGCTGACTGTGGCATTTGGCGAAGAAATTTTAAATTCTGATAATACCTTGAATCGCAAAAAATTGGCAGAAAAGGCTTTTTCAAAGCCAGAAAACACCGAACTTTTAAATAAAACCATTTTTCCGTTTATAATAAAGTTAGTGGAGGATGAAATAAAGCAAAAAGATAAGGTTGTTTTAGATGCACCGACACTTTTTGAGAGCGGAATAAATTCAATTTGCACGAAAACGGTTGCGGTTTTAGCAGATAAAAGGGTGAGGCTTGGCAGAATTTTGAAGCGAGACTTTATTGATGAAAATCACGCTTTACTTCGTATAAATGCAGGAAAAAGCGATGATTTTTACTTGGAAAAAGCCGATGCAGTGCTTTATAACAACGAAAATATTGAAGAACTTAATGCGAAGTTCTCAAAACTTTTGGAAAATTTTTAAAGGAGACTTAAATTATGTCAGAAAAAACAGCTGCAGAAATTTTAAGGGAAGAACTTTTTTTGGAGAGAAAAAACGGACTTTTAAAGACAGATGAGGAAACTTTAAAAAAAGCGGATGAATATGCAATAGGATATAAAAAGTTTTTGGATAGCGCAAAAACCGAAAGAGAGGCAGTAGATACGGCAATAGCTTTAGCTGTAGAAAACGGATTTTGCGAATTTGAGTATGGCAAAGAGTATAAAGCAGGGGACAGAGTTTATATAAACAATCGTGGCAAGACAATTGCTTTAGCTGTAATCGGAACAGAACCTATTGAAAACGGCGTTAATATTACAGCAGCACATATTGACTCACCGAGACTTGATTTAAAGCCCAACCCTTTGTATGAGGATATTGAACTTGCTCTTTTTAAAACACATTATTACGGTGGAATAAAGAAATATCAATGGACTGCAATTCCGTTGAGTCTTCACGGTGTTTTTGCGTTAAAGGACGGTACCGTAAAGTCAGTCTCAATAGGTGAGGATGATTCTGACCCCAAGTTTGTAATCAATGATTTACTCCCACATTTAGCACAGGAGCAATCCAAACGCACCTTGTCAGAAGGAATAAAGGGCGAGGAGCTTAATGTTTTAGTCGGAAGCCGACCTTTTAAATCTGATAAAGGCAGTGAGCTTGTAAAGCTTAATATATTGAAACTCTTAAATGAAAAATACGGTATAAGGGAAGAAGACTTTTTATCTGCCGAGCTTGAAATGGTGCCAAGCGTGAAGGCTTGTGACATAGGCTTCGACCGTTCTATGATTGGAGCTTACGGACAGGATGACAGAGTTTGCGCATACCCCGCCTTAACCGCTATTTTTGAAGTTTCAAAGCCTCAAAAAACCGCAGTTGCAATATTGGCGGATAAAGAGGAAATCGGCTCTACCGGTAACACAGGTCTTGAATCTGACTTTTTACGCTATGTAATAGGCGATTTGGCTAAAATGCAAAAAGGAGATGTAACGGTAGCACTTCGCAATTCAAAATGTTTGTCTGCCGATGTAAATGCTGCGACTGACCCCACTTTCCAAGATGTTATGGAAAGAAAAAACGCTTCGTTTTTAAACTATGGTGTAGTCTTGACCAAATACACAGGTGCTCGTGGCAAGTCGGGCACCTCCGATGCGACAGCCGAATATATGGCGTATGTCAGAAATATGCTTGATAAGGCAGACATTACTTGGCAAACAGGAGAACTCGGTCGTGTTGATTTAGGTGGCGGCGGCACCGTTGCACAGTATATTGCAAATATGGGCGTTGATACCGTGGATTTAGGTGTCCCCGTTCTTTCAATGCACGCTCCTTTTGAAACGACTTCAAAATTTGATGTTTATATGTGCTATAGAGCAATGTATGAATTTATGAAATAAGGTGAAGATTATGAAAAAAACAATTGCGATTATATTTTCTCTAATGCTTGCTTCGGTTTTGTTAATTACGACACTAACTGTTTCTGCTGCAGAAATAAAAGAAGGCAAATTTGAGATTGCGGAAATTTCGGCTAATCCGGGCGATACCGTAACAGTGCCTATAAGTTTTACTGAAAATCCGGGAATAATGGCTGTTACAATTAACTTCACCTACGATTCAAAGGTTCTCGAATTTGTAAAATATCATAAAGGAACGGTTGTTTCCGATTATGGTGTCAAGGCTTTTCCTGAGGAAAACCGTATTCGATTTGTTTGTTGTCAAAACAGTAATGATACACTTAATAACGGAACTTTTATAAGCTTTGAGTTTAAAGTAAAGAAAGGCGCCAAAGCCGGTCTTTCCAAAATCGACATCAGTTATACAAAGGGCGATTTTTGTAATAAAAATTTGGACAGAATTATGCCAAAGGTTATCTCAGGTGGTGTAAAAGTTCAGTTTGACGGCAGTAACTGCATCCATACAAATTACACCGATTGGGAAAAGGTTGCAGAACCGAGTTGCGAAGGAGAAGGAAAAAAGCAGAAATACTGTCTTGCATGCGGACATGTAGAGAGTGAATCTATTCCCAAAACCGACCATCATTATGAGGATAATTGGACAATAGA